>JAHIMK010000065.1 GCA_018896675.1 Nanobdellota archaeon | reverse complement strand
TAAGAAGTGAAATAGGTATGAAAAATTATGAAATAATGATGAGCCTCATCTCAACATGGCAAAAGCAAGGAAAAAATACATTCTATACACTGCAGACTCTACTTTAGCTTAACAAGTACGATATAACGAAAGCTTTTTAAATAAACTCAGTTTCTCTTGCTTAAGTTTTAGAGGCTAAAAATGGCAAGTATGTATGATATTAACACAAATGAACTTTTAAAATCTGTAGCTGATGCTTTAAGAAAGACTGAAAATGTTAAAATGCCAGACTGGGCACAGTTTGTTAAAACCGGTCAAGCTAAGGATAGAACACCTTATGATGTTGATTGGTGGTTTTTTAGATCAGCTGCAATCTTAAGAACAGTAGCTATGAAGGGACCAATTGGTGTAAGCAAGTTAAGAATAAAATTTGGAAGCAAAAAAAATAGAGGTCATAAACCAGAACAGTTCAGATTAGCTTCTGGAAAAATATTAAGATTAATACTTCAACAATTAGATAAAGAAGGGTTGACTAAGTATGAAGATAAAGGAGTACATAAAGGAAGAGTATTAACTCCAAAAGGTCAATCATTGCTTGATAAAACCGTAAAATTAAAAAAATGAATATTGAAGATTTGAAGAAACAGAGAATGCAAGAATTGCAGAATCAAAGACTTCAAAATCAACTGCATGAGCAAATTGCAATGCAGCAACAAGTGGCACAGCTTGATAAAGCAGCAAAACTTTGGATGAAACCAGAAGCACTTTCCAGATATGGGAACCTGAAGATGGCGCATCCTGAAAAAGCGTTGCAAGTGGCTGTTTTGATTGCACAATTTGTACAACAAGGCAAGTTACAAAAAGCTGTTGATGATGAGCAACTAAAAGAATTGCTTATTCACCTTGATGAAAGGAAAGAAATGAACATAACTCGGAAATAAAAAATGGCAAGATATAAACCAGCTGCAAAAAAGAAAAGGTTGTCTAAAGCAGGAACGCAAACTAAATGGGCTCCTTTCTGGACAGTGCCAAAAGTACATGGTAAAAGTAGGCGTGTACATCCTGGCAGGCATACTGCTATAAAGAGAAGCTGGAGAAGAACTAAAACTAAGGCTTGAAAATGGAAAGAAAATATACTATACCTCTAAGAAAAGAATTTTTGAAAGTTCCTATTTATCTTAGAACTAGGAAGGCCGTGAAAGCTGTTAAAAATTATATTTCTAAACATATGAAAACAGAGGATGTCAAGATTGGTAGATATTTAAATTTAAAGTTATGGTCTAGGGGAAATAGAAATCCTCCACATAAGGTAGAAGTTATTGCTGAATTAGTAACAGAGAAAAAAGATAACAAAGAAGTTAAGTATGCTAAAGTTGAAATTGTTGGCGCTCCTAAAGAAGTTAAGAAAGAGACTAAGAAAAAGAAGTTGTTAGAAAGATTAAAAGATAAAGTTGAAGGCAAGGAAGATGTTGTTGATAAGGCAATGGAAGAAAATAAAGAATTAGCTGATGAAATTAAAGAAGAAAAGAAAGAAGCTGAGAAAGTTATTAGAAAAGAGCAAGAAAAATTAATGGAATCTAAGAAAGCTCCAAAGAAAGTAGCAGCTCCTAAAAAATCTAAGAAAGAAGAAGTTGGTATTGAGATGCATGCAGATCAGTTCCAAAAAGATAAGAAAAAATAATTCTCAATCTTGATTACCTATTGTTGTTTAACTTGCATTTATATCTAATTTAAGCTGTTTAGCAAATTCTAAAACTTCTTCAAGTTTATAACCTTGAGAAACTTTCCATAAAATACTTTCTTGATAATGTCTTTTTATGCTATCAACTTCATTCCAGCGATAAAGATATAATTCCATAATTTCTTCATTTTCCAAACAATCTAAAAAATTGTCTAATTTTTCTGGTTCAGTTAAAATAATTTTTCCAAGAGATTGCTCAATTGAAGTGCCCCCATTACATTTTAAATTGGAATAAATATTTATCACTCTATCTTGTGTAAATAAAGGCATGACTTTCTCTAAATGTTTAGGATTTAGGGTTTCGAATTTTTTTCCGTAAGAATTATCATTGATATTTGAAATAATGTATTGAAAACTGTGTCGTATTTTTGGTTCTTTTTTATCAAATATTTCTTTAACCTTATAGACTATTCCCTCTTTATCAAAAGAAGCCATATATTTATTAAAAGAATCGGGTTCATCAAATTCCCATAATAATTTTGAAGCAATATCTAATAAAAAGATAGTTGTACCAGTCAATCTTGATTCATTCAAATCACTTGCATATAGTTTGCATATTTCTATTAAATTAGTTTTAGCTAAGAATTGGTCTTTGTCAATATTCTTATTATCTAATTCTTCAGAAAAATGTTCTTTGAATTCTTTTACGATAGTATCTGTCAATGTCTTCATATTTGTTAATTAATCCTTTAAGATTTATAAGTATTATGGAGACAAAACTCTTATTAATACCAAATTTCTAAGAAAGCCTATGCAATTACCATTTGAAAAAATTGAAAGAGAAATTTTAGTTAAAAGAGATGCATTCCCTAATCCAGCATTTGGGTTAATGCCAGAAGAAAGAAGTATGGAAGAAATGGTTAATTATGGTTTGATAAATGTTAACAAACAATCTGGGCCAACATCTCATCAGATTGTAGATTATGTTAAAGGGATATTGCATTTGGACAAAGCCGGTCATTCTGGAACTTTAGATCCTAAAGTCACAGGAGTTTTGTTGGTTGCTACTGGCAGGGCTACTAGGATAGTACAATTCTTGTTGACGGCAGGTAAAGAGTATGTTTGTTTAATGCATTTGCATACACCTGTTTCTGTAGAAGATATTAAGAAGGTTGCTGAAAAGTTTGTTGGTGAGATTGAACAAATGCCTCCTGTTAGAAGTGCAGTTAAAAGACAATTAAGAAAACGTAATATTTATTATTTTGAAATTTTAGAGATAAATGAACAAGATATTTTGTTTAAGATTGGTTGCCAAGCAGGAACTTATGTTAGAAAGTTTGTGCATGACTTTGGTTTGGAGTTAGGGACTAAAGCGCACATGGCAGAATTAGTAAGAAGTAAAGTTGCTTCGCACACATATGAGAATTGGATTTCATTACATGACTTAAAAGATGCTTACACTTTATGGAAAGAAGGCGATGAAGAAGAGTTAAAAAAATTGATAATGCCTATGGAAAAAGCTATTGATCATATTCCTAAGATTTGGATTACTGATACAAGTATTGACACTTTGTGTCACGGCGCTTCATTATCTGTTCCAGGAATTGCTAAACTGCATACTGGTATTGTTAAAGGAGAATTTGTTGGAGTAATGAGTTTAAAGAATGAGTTGGTTTGCATGGGCGAAGCTATGATGAGTTCTGAAGAGATTATGGAGAATGAAAAAGGGCTGGCTGTTAAGAATTGGAAAGTTTTTATGCAACCAGACACTTATCCTAAGTTTTTGAAGAAAAGTTTATAAATGAATTCTTAATTTAAAGTAAAATGGTAGAACAAAATAAGAAGTTAGAAGAAACAATAATCCTTGGAAGCAAAAAAATACTAAGAGAAATGGATGAGAATGGTAAAACATTAGATTATAAATTTTATAAAATATATGATGGTTCTGGATTAGGTTTAATGTTAAAAATAGGTAGTGCGTGTCCTTTAATAATTGGTTATTTTGACTCTTATTCAAATCCAAATAAATTAACGGATATTATAACTGGATTTGCTCTTTATACTATTGGTTATTTTATGGATAAAAGAAAAATAAATATTAAAAAAATTGAACTTAAGAAGAGGGAAGTCTCTGCTTTAGAAAAAATAGCAGAAAAATAAGTTTTTAGATTCTAATGATTACTAATTATAGCAAACTCTTTAAACTTCTTTTAATTTAGTTTTAAAATGTTAGAAATAGATGGAAGTCATGATGAAGGCGGAGGACAGATATTAAGAACTTGTTTAGGTTTGTCTGCGTTTACTGGTAAAGCTTTCAATATAATTAACATAAGATCGAAAAGAAAAAATCCGGGGTTAAAGGCTCAACATTTGGAAGCTGTTAATTCTGTAGCTAAATTGTGCAATGCTGAAGTTGTTGGTAATAAATTACATTCACAGGAATTAACTTTCAAGCCTGGACAAATTAAGTCTGGTAGATTAAACATTAATATTCCGACTGCTGGTTCTTGCGGTTTAGTGTTACAAGCTTTAATGATTCCTGCTTTTTTGACAACTGTAAAGATTAAGATTGAAGGTGGTGCTACTTATGGCAAATGGGCTCCTCCTATTGATAACCAAGCAAACATATTATTTCCTTTGTTAAGGAAAATGGGTTATGATATTGAGTTGTTAAATGTTAAAGATGGTTTTTATCCAAAAGGTGGTGCTTTGGTTGAAGTGCAAATTAAAAAGTCTGAGTTAAAGCCTATTGAATTATTAGAGAAAGGCAAATTAAAAGTTGTAAAAGGTATTTCTGTGGCTTCATCTAATTTAGAGAAAGCTAATGTTGCTGTAAGACAAGCCAAGGCTGCTAGGAAAGAATTGTCTAGCATTTTTGATTGTCCAATTAAATTAGAAGCTTTTTATAGAGACTCTGTTTGTCCTGGTACTGGAATTACTTTGTGGGTTGAGACTGAGAAGAGTGTTATAGGTGCTGATAGTTTAGGTGAACAAGGTAAAAAGTCTGAGCAGGTTGGTAAGGAGGCTGCCAAAACTTTGATTAAAGAATATTCTAAAGGGGTTGTTGACAGTTATACTGCTGATCAATTATTACCTTATTTTGCTATTGCTGGTTCTGGCAAATTAAAAACTTCTAAGATTACAGGGCATATTAGAACTAATGCTTTTATTATTGAGAAATTTTTAAAAGTTAAATTTAATATTGATGAAGAAGAAGCTATTGTTGAATGTAAGTCTTATTGATTAAGAAATTTATCATCAATGAAGTAAAATTTTCTAAAAGGGATCATTGTTTTATATTCAAAAGGAATATCTTCTTCTTTTTCATTCTTTAAGCTAGTTATATCTAATGTCGATCCTGTTATTAAATCTCTTCTTAAAGATCTATGATAATTAATTACTCCATTTGAATTTAAATCAATTTTAGTTTCTCTTTCAAAACTATCTTCACTAATTTTCTGGTTTATTTCGACAAAATCTTCAATACCATCTGAATTAACATCTTGAGAATAACTTGCATTAAAGTATAATGGCTCTTCTGGTTTTATGTTTTTAATACATCCACTACATAAGAATGATGCACTTAATAATCCTCCAATTAATGTTGTTAATAATTTCATTTTTTTTAATATAAGAATATTGTCTTTAAAAATCTTTTGTGAATTATTAGATATAAGTCTTATTAATTCTGTCTTTTTTAGGTTTGTGAGTATTTCTGTTATCTAAATTAATTACAAACCTTTTAGGTTCATCATATTTTTTAGTTAATGCTTTTACTTCTTCAAGAACTTCTTTTGGTGAAGGGACTGTTTTACCTTTTAATCTATTAAAAATCCCTGGATCAAAGATTGCAGCTCTGCCAATCATTGCACCTTTTAATCCTAAATCTTTTAAGAAATCAATATGTTCTTTAGTCTTTATATCTCCGTTAGCAACAATATCTTTTCCTGTTTCTACACATTCTTTGTATACAGAGAAATCAGCTAAACTTTTGTAGCTTTGTTTGCCGTGCCTTGCATGAACAATATAATAATCTGCTTTAGTACCATTAATTAAATTCAAATAAATTTTATTTTCTTTTTCAAATAAATTCATCCCCAACCTTAACTTGATAGAAACTTCATAACTATAATCTTTAATTAATTCAATAATCTTTTGAGTTTTGTTAACTCTTTTTACCATAGCACAGCCCAAGCCTAATTGTATGACTTTATGGCTTGGACAGCCTAAGTTTAAATTAATGCCCTTGAAAGCTTTTTTTGGCTCAAACTTATCTAAGAATTTTTTAAAATTAGATTCTTTTATTCCTGTCAATTGAATAACTGTAGGAGTATTATCTATTAATTCTAAACGCTCCCAAGTAGCTTTGTTGTTTTTAGCCAACCCTTCTGCTCTAATTTGTTCTGTGAACGTCAAATCAGCTCCATATTTATGTGCAATGTTCCTGAATGCAGGGCTTGTAATTCTTTCGATGGGAGCAAGCATGTATTGGAATTTTTTCATATTATTTCTTCTTAAAACCCATTATAAAAATCTTTTCTTTAACTGTTCCAGGCTTTAAATCTTAAAAAAACTTCTTCATCTGTCAAAATTTGATATTTTTTATGCTTGATGTCAAAAGTTTCTTGTGCTATGTCAACTAAAAGCCAATCTTTTAATTTAACGCCTGCACAAGCATGGCAGACTTTTTTTCCCGTATTATCTTTATGAACACTAACATAATTTGCTTTTAATCCTGAGCAACGTGCCATAGTAACGTATAAAACTGTAGACTCTGCACAAACGCCATGTTTCTTTCTTAAAACTTCAGTTGACCTTTTATAAAATTTTTCATCTTTATAATGAATATTTTTTTTGAACCATTCAAATAACTGAAAAGCTTTATCGTGCCCATTTGAAATTTGTTTATATTGTTCAGCGATGCTAACTAATTCTTTATTGATTGTAAATGGATTATAAATAGAAGAATCGTTTATTGCTAAATAATATTCAAGCATTGTTAACTCCTAATCTTTTAATTAACCTATCCATGTTGTCTGTAGCAGTTGTAAAGAAATAATCCGGAGAGTTAGCTATATCCATTATTTCCTGCATTCCATCAGTTAATGTGTCTTGCAGTTGTAATGTGAAGTCAGTCATTGTTGCCATTGCTTTGTTTAATGAAGAAGCAGTTTTGTGCTGTATTCTTAATAACTGGTAAGTTCTTTTTGTGTTGTTTAAATGTCGTTCTAATGTAGCTGTCTTTAATGCAATCTTTTCACAAGTATGGATGGAAGTTCTTAACAAATCTTCAAACTTATCTAAAAATAAAGCTTCTTTTGCTAAGTTGGATAATAATTCATTTCTTAAGTTGTATTCATGCAGTTCTTCAAACAATCCTCTTTTGAATTTTTTGGCCTTAACTAAAGCTTTGAAATAATTTTCATCCTTTTTACTGACTTTTAACGAATGGCTCATAGTTTGATATTCCAAACTTTTAGTTTTTAGTTCATGTTCTTTATTCTTAGAATTAAGCATGATTGCAACTTCACAGTTCACTTGCTCGTAATATTCTTCTAGCTCCTGCAGTTCAAACCTTGAATCTCTTAACAAATTTACTAAGTTGATATTCAATCCCCTAATATTTGTAAGTTGCACATCGAATAGCTCTTCAAGAGTATATTGTTTTTTCTTCAAAACTTTTTCATAAAATCCATTCCTTAATTTTAAATAAGAAGGTTTTTTCCCGATTAACTTTTTGAAAACTTTTTGCTGTTTCACCAAGCGTTCTACATTGTCTCTTATAATTAAATATCTGGAACTGAAATCAACATTATAGATTGTAAAAGTCAAGTTCTCAATTGAATCTTCACCCCTCATTATTTTTTGAATCAACTCACTCATGCAAGTAGCAATAATACCATCCTTTAAATTCATTGCTTGAAAAAAACATCAATATTTTCAGAAAACTTGAAAATTTATGTGGAAAGTATCCAAATTTCTCTTTCCATTTTGCTTTTAGGAGCAGTATAAATCAAGGGCATGCCTCGCATTGCTTTAAGCCTTGATTCTTTTAATAACTTATCAAAATCTAAAGACAATCTTTGTCCCGTATACAACCTGAAACGAGGAGCAATTATAACAATATTTTTTCTGACAACTTTTTTTAGCTCTTTTAGAACTCGTAAGTACATTGGTTCTAATTCTTTTAATATTTTTATTGCTTCGCCTTTTGTAGGCAACTTTTTAATCAATGGCCCCATGTAAGGTTCTGTAGCAACATAATCTACTTTTTTTATATATTTACTTAATTCTTGACTATCACCACGTACAATTTTAGATCTTTTTTTTACATTATATTTTTTCTTTAGCCATCTGATATTTATTTCAGAAGCATTGACGCATTCATAAGATCTATCTATTCCAAAAACATTAAGCCCCATTAACATTGCTTCTTGCAATAAAATTCCGTAACCGCAAAATGGATCTAATAAAACAGAATCTTCAACAGCACCAGACAAGTTAATCAAAATTCTTGCTAATCTAATAGAAATCATATGCTTTGGACGTTGTTTTGGTCTTGTTAAGTCTCTTTTTTCTATTTCTTTAGGATTATACAAAGCAATAGTCTTGCCTATATATTTTTTGAAGACAACTAATTCAAAACCTTCATTTGTTAATCTGAAATTTAATACTTCTGTTGGCGACAAAAATGGTAAGGATCTTTTTGAACTTTTTAGCATTGCTTTTAATCTAAAAGATTTCATTTGTTTTTTGACAAAAGCTTTTATTTGGCTAGTATCTGTATCACTATAAACACTAATGCCATATTTGATTTTTTTACCAGTACCAGAATAAAGTTCTTCATTATTAATATCAATAACTCTAGCAATCTTTAATGTACCACCTAATTTGCTAATCATATCTTCAAAATCTAATTCAGGCAATTCTAAAACAGCCGCTAATTCTGAAAAATCCAACAATTTAAACCCTATATTTCTAGAATTAAGGAAGATTTTAAGCTCTAATAGTGATAATTCAGGGTTTCTGCCGAATGTGAGGATATATTCCATTTTTAAACTTAGAATGATAAAATTTATAAAGCTATTCTTATCTTCGATATAAGAAATTTGGTAGAAAAATGGCAAAGAAAGAAAAAGTAGAAGCATTAATTGATGGCGGTAAAGCTACAGCTGCTCCTCCATTAGGACAAGCACTTGGTCCATTAGGTGTAAATATTGGACAAATTATTACAGATATAAATAAGAAAACTGAAGCTTACAAAGGAATGAAAGTTCCAGTCACAATTATGGTTGATCCTAAAACAAAAGAGTATGAAATAACTATTGGTACTCCACCAACATCAGCATTAATAAAAAAGGAGTTAAGTATTAATAAAGGTGCAGGAATTCCAAATAAGGATAAAGTTGGAAACTTGGCTATCGAACAAATTGTTAAAATAGTTAAGATGAAGGAAGATTCATTATTAGCTAAAGATTTAAAATCTGCTGTTAAAACAATTATAGGTTCATGCAATTCTTTGGGAGTTTTAGTTGAAGGCAAAACAGCTCCTGAAATTAACAAAGATATTGAGGCAGGTAAGTATGATGAAATTATTAATAATCAAAAAACAGACGTGTCTGATGAAAAGAAAGCCGTTTTGAAAGAACAATTGGAAAAAGTAAGAGAATTTTATTCTAAAGATTTAGCTAAGATTAAGGCAGCTGCTGAAGAAGAAAGTAAAGAAGAAGCTGAAAAGAAAGAAAGTGCAGAAGCTAAACCTGCTGAGGCTGCCAAAAAAGAGCCTGAGAAAAAGAAATAGTTAGCTTTAAAAACCTCTTATCTTTTTAATTTTTAATCTTGGGATTGTGGGGTAGCTTGGTATCCTTTCCGGTTTGGGACCGGACGACCCAGGTTCGAATCCTGGCAGTCCCACTTTATTCCTTGATGGGATAGGAATACCCCGCAGCTTGCTGCGGAATTATTTAACCACTTGCCACTTGACAAGGATGCGAATAAGGTTTATAAATTCCTTTCAATTTTTTGTGAATAGGTGATTTGATATTTTAAAGACATATAAGTTTAGGCTGTATCCATCTAAGGAGCAAGATAAAAATTACATTATGCATTAGCTCTTGCCCGTTTTGCATACAATGAACAGCTCAACTTGAAGATTCAATCTTACAAAGAAGATGGTAAGAGCCTTACTAATTTTG
>JAHIMK010000064.1 GCA_018896675.1 Nanobdellota archaeon | reverse complement strand
TCTAGAAAAGTAAGCAAGCTGGAAGAAGCAGGAACTACACGCGATGAGCCTTCAAAGGCAACAGACGCTGGAAGCCACGCACTTTAGTGCTTGGAGGACGTCACAAGATATATGAATTATTCAAAGTGATTGCATAAACTTAAAAGAATTTTTTATCTTTTCTTTTTTGAAAGTTTTATTAGCTTCTTTACTTTAGAAACCTTATTTTTCTTGCTCGTGCGCCTTGGCTTTTTCTTAGCTACTTTCACTTTAGCCTTTTTCACTTTGGCTTTCACGCACTTTTTTGCTTTTACTTTCTTTACCATTTGAAGATTGCCGACCTTCTGGACTCGGTGTGAAAGTGCCCCAAACAACCACTAAATCCACTTAACCTATCAATGAGCTTTAAGGGTGATCTTTCACGCGCCGTAAGAAGCTTAAGAGACACAGGTTCCATACGATGAGTTATAGTCCAGACATCGCATTGATGGTGAGTGTCCAAAAGAGGCTGTACGGTCGCACCATTTCCAAGACAACCGAAATGTCCTGGTCAGCTTTGGAATATAATAGTATAACATATATATAATCTTTTTGATGTCTTTAGTTAGTTAAGATATATATGGCTCCCCATATGTTTTGGGAATATAATATTTACAACTTTACTTTATGGAAATTCTAATTCAAGTCTTTAAGCTCTTTAAACACCTTTAAATCGTATTTATTTAGGAAATTCTCCAATTCTACAGTAAATAAATGATGTTTATCCTTTGTTAAAACAATTGATTTAGTTTTTACAGCAGCTGCTAATAATACAGCATCACTAGCATCAGGTATATGCATTAATAACTCTGAATCAACAGAATTTACAAAACTCTTTTCAGTTACCCAATCACCAGGATGAACATTAATATCAACAATAATTAAATTTTCATGTTTCAAAAAATTCCTTAACTTCTTCCTCAACTCATGATTAAGCCTATGTTCAACATGCATTAATTCTTCAATATTAAACGAAGTGGTAGCAGAATTTAAAGGAATGTGAGAATTATGATCTAACATAGAAATAATAAAGCAAGTATCTAATAGAATTAAACCTTTAGCTTTATCTAAATCAATTCTTTTTAAGTTCTCTAATAACTCTTTCATTCTAAAATCTCTTTAACACTATAACTTTTAGTTTTTTTCTCTTCATTATTAGCAATCATCTCCCCCAATAATCCAATAGAAATGAATTGTATTCCAATCATTACCATTAAAACAGCAAACATTAACAAAGGCCTCTTACCAATCCCAATGCCCATTAACCATTGTACAAATAAATAAATACTTGATATAACTCCAATAGATGAAAACAATACCCCTAAAGTTCCGAACAAATGTAAAGGTCTACTCCTAAAAGAAGACAGATATTTGACAGTAACCAAATCAAAAAATCCTTTTAACAATCTGGTAGAACCAAACTTAGATTTACCAGCTTTACGAGGATAATTCAAAACTTTTATTTCTGCAATCTTGTAACCTTTCCAATGAGCTAAAACAGGAATATAACGATGCATTTCACCATATAAATTAATATCTTTTATAACTTCATTCTTGTAAGCTTTGAAAGGACAATTAAAATCATGGATATAAACTTTAGTCATTTTAGAAGATAATTTATTAAATATCAATGAAGGCAATCTTTTCAAACTACCTTTATGCTTATTAGTCTTCCAACCAGTAACTAAATCATAACCTTCTTTCATTTTATCTAAAAATTTAGGAATTTCGCCAGGCTCATCTTGCAAGTCACCATCCATTGTAATTACTATGTCACCTTTAACTTGCTCAAAACCTGCAGCCAAAGCAGCGGCCTTACCAAAATTTTTTCTCAAACTTACAACTTTAACATTAGGATCATTAGAATGCAATTCTTTTAACTTTTTTAATGTAGAATCCCTGCTACCATCATCAACAAAAACAATTTCATAGCTCTTGTTAAGCTCTTTTAACACTTTAGTAACTTTCTCATAAAAAGGATTAACATTCATTTCTTCATTGTACATTGGTGTTAAAATACTTATTTCCATCATAATTCTCCAAAACTTATCATTTTTATATCTTGCTTTTTTACAAAATCCCTGATTTCTTGGTTAGTTACAGCCCTTAACTCCTTTTCTCTGGTATTTCTAAGCCCATCAGTGACATTAGGGTCAAAATAGCCAGGATGGCACATTAGTTCGGCTGTACCTTTGACATTCTTAAGTATCTTTTTAAGGCTTGCTATGGAAAGTTTTCCAGTCTCTAAAACACCATAGAATTGCTCAGTAGTTTTAATATTAGCTTTTTTGAAATTTCTTTTGGCTTTTCTAGAATAAAATCTTACAATGAAATGTTTCAAGCCTTGTATTGAAAATAACAATTTATAATTTACTACCTTGTTTAAAGGCAACCTGATTTTGTTGATATTATATCTTTTAGCTAGTTTGATAAAAACATCTATTATTCCAGGGAACACATGAATATGTTTATGACTATCTAAATGTGTTGGTTTAATTCCTGCATTCAAAACTTTTCTTATTTGTTCTTCTGCTTCTTTTTCAACTTCTTTTAAATTTATTTTATGGAGCATTGCATTAATGATATTTTTAGTTGTTAAGTCATTATTCTCAGTTAAAGTTTTAGCTTGAGTTAGCGGCCTGCCTTGTGTTAAATTAATATGGATTCCAACTTTTAGTTTGAATTTTTTTGCAAGTTTTACTGCATCATCAAAAGAATTGCCATTTGGCATTATTGTTGTAGAATTGACAATGCCATATTCAAAACAATCAACAATTCCTTTATTTGTAAACTCGCTAAGTCCAAAATCATCTGCATTAACAATTAATTGTTTCATACTACCGCCTTAAAACCAAAATATATTATTCCTAATAATATTTCAAAAGCAAATATTGAATACACAACATCCTTTTCATAAACCTTATTTTTAATTTTCTTTAATAATTTTATAGAAAGATGTTCTAAACCATAGACTTTGTTGTAAGGAGTTTCTAAACTTCCATCTTCGTTTACTTTTGCAAAACTTTCTTTTTGCATCTTACCACGAGCTTTTAAGATTAATTCTATGAAATAAGGGATGAACAAAAATAAGGCCGCTCTTTCTAAATTAGCTGTAATGGCTAAAACTGCAACCATTGCACCAACAGAGTAAGTTAAAGTGTTTCCCGGGAAAACTTTTGCAGGGAACTTGTTAAAATAATAAAATGCTATTAATGCAAATACCATGCATAATCCCATAACAGCTATATGAGGGTTATTATTTTTCCATGCTAAGAATGAAAGTATTGATAATATTATGGTTCCCATGCCTGCTTCTAATCCATTATAACCTGCCAACATGTTAAATCCGTTAGCAGCTGCACTAATTGCAATAGGTACTACTAAGAGAGGAAATAATACTCCAATATTTATTTGTCCAATTAAAGGCAATGCCAATGTTGAATGCCCTGCATTTACTACAACCATTGGGAGTGAAGCAAATAAAACTAAGAAAGGTTTTTGCATTTGTCTTAAACCAATTTTCCAACCTAAGATGTCATCAACCATTCCTATTATTCCCACTAGCAAAATAGTTGCTAATGCAGCCATTATTGTTAAATCTCTTCCTAATAATGAAGTTAAATTAGTATGTTCTATAAAAAATGTGTCAACAGCGATATAAAATAAAGTGCCTAAAATGAAAGCAAATAATACTATTATGCCTCCTAATTCTGCAACTTCTCTTTTATCTGGTTTGTTCATATCTTTGCCAATTAAACCAGCTTTCTTAGCTCTTTTAATCCAATGTGGCATAAGAAAAGATACAAATATTAAGCTTAATGTAAAACTCAATAATATTATTGGATATTGAAATATCATTAATTTATTCTTATATTAGGGCACTTTAAAAAGATTATGAAACTGCTTTGTCCAAAATAAAAGTTTTGGATAATAAATTTATTAAATAGAAGATTTCTACTGATAGTTCATAGTTAATATTTAGCTATTATGGGTATAGCCAGAGAAACATAATCCTTATAAATTTTCCAGGCATTAATTATCTTATGAAAATAGATGAGATTGTAGGTTTAGGTTTTACTTGGTTGTTGAGATTATTTTTATTTGTTACAGGAATAATTTATTTAATCTATGGAGATCCTGTGGGCTTTACAATCTATATGTTCATGTTTATCTTATCTTTATTGCCAGTGATGCTTGGCCAGTTATATAAGATTACATTTCATTGGTTAGCCCAGTTAATTTTAGCATTTTTATTTGCTGTCCACATGTTTGGATTTTTGGGAGCTTATTTATGGTTTCCATTCTATGATGATCTTGCACATATCTTAGGTTCAGCAATGCTGGCATTTATTGGTTTTGCAATTATTTACGCAATGAATTATGCTGGAAAAATAAGAGTTAATTTATCTATGATGGGTATCTTTACTTTTATTTGGACAATGGCTATCGGCGCAGTTTGGGAAATAATGGAATTTATTTGGGATAATATAGTTATTTTGTCGCATGAGTATGGGTTTGCTCAAAATTCTTTGTTTGACACTATGAGTGATTTATCATTGGATGCAACTGCCGGTGTTTGTGTCGCATTGTTTTGTATATTTCTAATAAAACGGATTGAAAAGAAACATATTAAGGGATTTTTCGAACCATTTGCTAAAATAGTTCAAAGAAAATAATTATTTTTTTAATTCTTTTAGATAAGAACTTAACTTTTTAACACCTTTTACAGGCCTTAATCTATAAGCTAGCAACCCTAATAATCCTAAGACAATAATGATTAAAATAATCGCAATTGTTAAACTCTTACTTTTATCTTCTTTTGTATCTTCTCTTAATTCGCTAAAATTTATAGAAATGTTCATCGGTCGATATTCAGTAATATTCAATCCTTGTTCAACTTTTTCTTCAGCTTCAAAAACCAAATCTAATATAATTGTTTGTGTGGCACCTTCATCAGATAAAATGTTGATATTGCCCTTATACTCGCCAGGCTTAACATTTTTATTTTTGTTAATCCAAATGTATTGTACATAAGTCACTTCTGGTTCAAATATTTCAAATGATGAAATGTTTAATATAACAATCTCTTGTAAATTTTCATCCACCTCAAATCTTATATTATGCAATGGAGAAGAATAGACATTCATTAATCGGACAGAACCTTCAATAGTTATATCTTGAGTGATCGAATCTTTTAAATTTTTAGCATCTTCATTTAATATAACTAAAGCTCCACTAAAATCTTCTTCAACAGTTTCATTCTTAACAACTTCTTCATCAATAATTTCTTCAGTCATATTAACTTCTGGCTCTTCAATAGTTTCAACCTGTTTTAACAATGGAATTTCATAATTTCTAGAATCAAAAGATAATATTATTTTGCTGTTTTCTATTATGTCTTGAAAAACATAATCTGCAAAAAGAAATTTTGATTCACCAGGATTAAGTGTGATTGAATTCCTTATAAGGTTTATAGCATCGTCATTATCACTTATAGTAATTTCAATTGGTAATCCCTTGCTATGCTGAAGTTTTATCTTTAATGAAGTCTCTTGCGAATTTAATTTTATAAAACCCGGATTGATGCTAAAGGAATTATCTCCCTGAACAACATTAAAACTTTTTTCAATAATTACATCAGTAACAGTGCCATTAATTAATTTTTTTTCTTTAAATTGCAAAGTATAATTCCCTTCGATTAAAGAAACAGGCAAATTGAAAGAAATATAATTTGCATCATTAATCAAAGTAGAAATAAACCCCACTGTAACTTTATTTTTATTAGAATCCAACAAGGACAGTTTAGATACATCTAAATTAGGATAAACTAATTCTGCTTGTACAGTTTCACCTGAAACATATTCTGTATCATAAATTTTTATTTCTTCTCCAATAGCAAAAGAACTTAATAAAACTATAAAAATTATGAAAAAAAATGTTATTTTCATTTCTTTAATAATTTTCTAGCTTCAGCTAATGACTTTGCAAGTTCATCATCTTTTTTATCAAAGGAAGACCGGCTCATACTTGGAGGCATACTAGGGGGCCTTATAACAGGTTTAGCTGTTTTCATTGTAGATGGAGTTTCAGGAGACCTAGGCCTGAAATTATAACCTGACTTGGCAAATGGTCCTGCTGGCTTGTTGCTTTTGCTAAACAATCCTTTTTTGTAAGCATAATATCCACCGCCACCAAAAATTAACAAGATTAAAAGGATAATAACAATTGTTCCAATTCCAGTTCCGCCTTCGTCAACTGTTGCCAAAGTACAATCATCTGGGCAATTATATTCATCCTCGCTACCTTCACAGAATCCATCACCACAAACAGCTTTTTGAGTATCACCAAGTTCACAATCTTTCGGACAGCTGCCTTCTAAATCTTCAACATCATCACAAGCTCCGTCACCACAATAACAATCATCTGCACAATTTTCATAAGTTTCTCCTAAGTCAGATTCACAAATCCCGTTAACAACACAAATTTCATTTGAAGAGACAACTTCATCATCAAACAAACAATCTTCTGGGCAAATGTCTTCATCTTCTCCAGCTAAAAAATCACAATAATCATCACCGCATTCAACTTCAGTTTCATCAATAGGCTCAACAATATCTATATCTTCTACAGTAAAAGCAGCATATAATGCAGCAGCTGTTTCTGTAACAGTGCCTAAACTGCCGTCATCCTTCTGTTTAGTTTTTAACCATTCTGTTGCCAAACTAATTTCTTCAGTATAAGTCAAACTGTCTTCTTTTAAAGCGATAATTGCCAGTGCAGTGTCCATAACATTTCTGTTAAAACTGCTGTCTGATTTTTGTAAAGTTTTTAATTTTTCTAAATAAACAGAATCTTTTTTTGCTAAATATAACAATGAATTATGCATAACATTATCTTCTTCATACTTTTCAAATAAATACAAGCTGTTATCAATGTCGCTACCAATTAATTCAGAAGCCCATGCAACATAAAGTGTTGCTTCAGCTCTACAAGATAAGTCTCCTTGAGCTAACCCATAACATCCATTGTTAACAATCAAGTCAGCTTTATCAGTTTCTTGACTATCTAGAACATAAAAATTATTATCATTTTTGTAAATTAATGTAATTGTTTTTGCACCTTCTACTTTTAAACAATCAACAGTTAAAGTAATTCCTGGATTATTTTGTAAAAGGTTTGATTTAACACACCTGTCAATGTCTAAAAAATAACTATTTTGACATTGTGGAAATTTACCATTATTAACAGTAACTACTTTTTCTTCTTCATTATCACCTACAAACCATGAAATAGTACATTCACCGGAAATTGCAGTTGATAAAGGGGAAACTTCAATTGCCCACATTCCGCCTAATGAAGATCCAACCATCATTTCTTTAAGCTTTTCTTCAACATAAGTTACATTATCTTCTCTGCTCATTTCATTCATAGCTATTAAAGCCATTGCAGTATCTTTTGTTTTACAAGAACTAGGGAAGCAATAGTCATTAGACTGCTTTGAAAAAATCCAATCTATAGATTTTTCTGCCTTGTTAGTTAATCCTGCATTGTTAAATGCCAATACAGACCAAGTAGTGGCAGTAATATCATCTTCAAGGCTGCCATCAACACTTTTTGATGCTAACCAGTTATATGCTTTTTGTGAACTAAATTCTGCTGCGCTTACAGAACTAATTGCTAAAATAAAAAGAACCAATAACGCTAATAATCTTGTTTTTTTCATGAAAAAGCCCCCTTTTCTTATAAAGGATAATGAAATTAATTAACTATTTAAAGGTTTCTTTGCCTCGCTATTATATGTTTAGTAAAAACGAATTTTCAGAACTGAAAAAGCAATTTGAAAAAGAAAATCAATTAGAGTATTTTGCTAAGGGTCAGCGTTCATTAGTTTATAGGGCTAACTATAATAATCAAGAAGTAATTATTAAAGTTGAGAAGAAAAACACAGATGTTTTAAACAAAATTGTTAATGAAATAAAATGGTTAAAAGAATTAAATCAATACAATATAGGTCCTAAATTAATAGATTATGGTGGAGATTTTTTAATAGCTGAATTCATTAAAGGCATTTTATTTAAAGAATGGTTATTAATTGCTGAAAAAGAAGAAATCATAAATCTAGTTATTAAAATCTTAAAACAATGCAGAAAGTTAGATGAATTGCTGGTAAGCAAGGAAGAGATGCATAATCCTTTCAAACATATTATAATTAAACATAATGAACCAATAATGATAGATTTCGAACGTAGTCATACAACTTTAAAGCCGAAGAACGTGACGCAGTTCTTTCAATACCTGACTTCTGAAAATATTTCTGCAATCCTTAAAGAAAAAGAAATACTTCTTAAAAATACAACTGAAGCATTAAAAGAATATAAGAAAGATTATTCTGAAGAAAGCTTTCATAAACTTTTAGAATTACTGAAGTAAAGTATTAACAATCTTTTTGTAAATTTGTAATTCAATTACGGGATTTCTTCCAACATAACCAACAACATCTGCTCCAATAATCTTTTTCTTCTCTTTTATTAAAGTTAAAATTTGCATTAATTGTACACTTCTTAAAATCCCTGGTTCATAACAGGTTAAGAAATCATCACCATGCAAAACATCTAAATCCATAGAAACATAAACCTTTTCATGAGAATTATCTAACATTTTTTCAACAACCTTTAGCCATCCAGGTTTATATTGTTTGTTTTTATAATCATAAATATGGGAAGTGAATAAACACCTTGATCTTAATTCATCTTTTTGAGATTCAGGAACCATGTCTAAGAGTTCATAATAATGGTTTCCAATAAACATTAAATTATTAATCTTTTTTTTGACATTAGTATCTTTATAGATTTTTTCTAAAAAGTTTCCACAATCCAAATCTGATGCTTTTTTCCGCCACCAATCATGGTGTCTATCAATATGGATATAACAATATTCTTTGTTTAATTTATCCGCTAATTTACATAAACCATAAGTAAAGTGGTGTAAACGATTATTTCCATATAATGCTAAAACTCTTTCTCCTTCCTTAATATCAATTGATTTCCGTATTAATTTAGAAATAGATCTCTTATTTTTAAATAAAAAAGGATTATCCGTAGGTTTAACTCTATTTATTGGATAGCCTTCATGTTCAAAAAAAATTCCTAGTTCTTCACTATAATCATCTATTTCTAGGCCATATAATTTCCACTCAAGATTATCTTTAACCATAGATTTGACTTTTAATCATAATTTATAAGGTTTGTGATTAATGCATTTCGCATCTAATGCAAATGCCTTTTTCCTTGTCATAACAATTTTCACAGACATTTGCGCCACAATTTCTGCAAACATATTTTGCAATTTCTGCACCACATATATTGCATGGTTTTAATTGTTTCATAATAATTTAATATAACTTAAAATATTTAAAGATATTTATAGAACCTTAAACCAGGACAAGCCTTCAAGCATCTTACTAAAGGCAATAAATTCTTTGAAACTTTTAATTTTTTCAATCTTTTATATTCATATTTTTTAATAGCTTTTAACTCATTCAAACCATTTATTTTTAACATTCTTTCTTCAGTTAATTTTAGGGGGACATTATATTTATTTAAATTATAATTTAGATTTCTAATTTGTTGCTGGATATGGCCTATAATATTTTCTTTAGGAATGTTAAAGCGTCTTCTCAAGACTTTTACTAACTTAATGTAAGATTCAAAAGCCTTTTTTGTAGGTTTTTCCCAGTTTAAATTAGATGCAAATGCAATTCCAATCTTTCCAGAGTTTGGAACAGCATGGGCTCCTTTGAATCTTAATGGCCTAGTATAAAATATCTCTCCATTCTCATTTATTACAAAATGATAACCAATTGCAGCAAACTTTCTTTTAATCACATGAATGTTGTATAATTTGTCAATAGTTAATCTTGGAATACTGCCAGTATGATGTACTACAATAGTATTATAATCTCCCTTAGACAAATCCATCTCTTCTTTTTTTAACTTATAATTCGTAATTTTAATATTTAATTCATCTATTTTGGAATCTGTATAAGATATTGGTTGTGAAAAAAGTAATTTAAACCATATGTAAAAGTTATGTATGGTACCTTTAATTAAGCGTTTAACTTTTTTCATATTAATCAATAGGTTAATGTTTTTTATAAACTTATTTCAAAAAGATAAATTTATTAACATTAAGCTAATAAATTAACATGAGAGAGATGAAAGGCATAAGTAAAATATTAAAATGGTTTTTAGGAATTTTTGGTTCCTTATTCATGCTTGTAGGATTTATGCTATTTTTCTTTGGTTTAATTTTAAACAATATGGTTTCAAATTTAGATAATTTTGAAGAAGTAACTAAAACAACAATAGACACTTTTCTTGAAGAAAACAGGCCGGAAATCAGGGCATTTATGGAAGAAAGTTTGGTTCAGACATTAGGGTCTATGGATTTTATTGATAAAGATACAATAAAAATATTGTGCAGTGCTCCAGAATCAAGGTTTGTTGAAGGTCAGGGAGCTTTAGAGTTTCAGGAGATATTGACAGAAAGAGTTTGTTCAGATTTAGATTCTAAGACAGATGATGAAATAAAAGATAGTATTTTTGATGCATTAATCGATCAAAATTTAGATTCTGTTTTGCAGATTGTAGAACAAACAGAAGAAGTGAAAACTGCATTAGAATCAAGCAAACAATCTTATGAAGCTGCAAAAGGATTTATTTTTGGAGGAGGCATAGTCTTATATCTTTTAGGAGTTTTCTTAATATTTTGGAGTTCCAGCTTTAAATGGAAGAAAGGAATTTATACAGCATCATTACAGACAGCAATAAAATTATTGACTGTTGCAGGAGTTTTCTTTTATATCAAATTATTGAAGCCAGAGAGTATATTAAAGTTAATGGATGGTTTAAAAGAACATTTTGCCGAGATGAATTCAATGAATGTTCCTCCAATTATAGTCAAATTTGCGGCTGCAGTAATGCTAGATTGGATTAGGTTGGCAACTAATCCTTTAATTCAATTAAGCATTTTAGTCGCAATTCCTTTTATTATCATAGTTGTAGTATTATTAATCGTAAGAAGTAAGGAAAGAAAGAAGAATAATTCTAAAGAACTTAAAGATGAAGTAGTTTAATCATCTGGGAAATAATCATCTAAAGTATCAGTCCCATCAATAATATCATTTAATAAATCTCTTAAATCATCAAATCCAAATTTTCGAGATAAATTTTCAATATCTTTTAGATATTCATCCATGTCTTTTGTATTAAAATCATAAAAGACATCTAGAAGTTCTTCAAGAATATCTTCATCATCAGCTATCTTTTTAATTATATTATCTAATCCCAAATCCGGCATATTAGGATAAAGTCCCTTTTTGTACAATTTGCACCATGTTCTGACTTTTTTGTAAGCTTTAGAATATTCATTTTGTTCGTTGTTTTTGTATTTTTCAAATTCATCAACTAAATCATCAAATAAGTCTAAAGGGTCAATATCTTTCATATTAATATAGAGTATCC
Source organism: Nanobdellota archaeon (assembly GCA_018896675.1). Lineage (GTDB taxonomy): Archaea > Nanobdellota > Nanobdellia > SCGC-AAA011-G17 > GW2011-AR17 > JAHIMK01. The sequence continues at coordinate 17,315 of JAHIMK010000064.1, read as the reverse complement.
TATTTATTATAAAATTAACTATTCCAAAATTTTTATAAAGGGGAAGTATTTTTAGCAGATGTAATGAAAGACAAAAAAATTGTTGCAAGGATAATAATTGAGGTATTGGGTTCTCCTAAAAACCATATAGAAGAGACTATGAAACTCATAATCGACAAGCTGAAAGAAGAGGAAGGCATTAATTTATTGAAAAGGACAACTTATGAATCAGAGCAACAAGAAAACGGTTTATGGTCCACATTTTCTGAAGTAGAACTAGAGGTTATAGGAATTCAAAGATTATTAGATGTTTGTTTTGATTATATGCCTTCAACTATAGAAATTTTAGATCCTGCAGGTTTAGAAATTGATAGCAATAATATGGCCGAAATCTTGAATGATTTAATGGCAAAACTTCACAGATATGACATGCTACTAAAAAACTTTAATGCAGAAAATACAATATTAAAAGAAAAATTAGAAAAGATTAGACAAGAAAATTTTGCCCTTATTAAAAAAGTTCAAGGATAAAAAATCAAGAAAACTATCCTCTTTTAATAATTCTTCAATTTCTTCTAAACTTTTCACTTTTTTTGTTTCATCAAAGATGCCATAATCTGTAGATCCTTTTTCATCATTATCAATAAGAACCATATTTGGAAATTTACTAAATTTACTAGGGTAAGCAATCATGCATGGTTTATCTTCGCCACCCCTATAATATTCTAAATAATCTATACCATCTTTTTTAAATCCCCTATTTTTCAATAAATCATATGCTATAATCTTAAAGTCAAAGTTTCCATCATTATTGATGTCTACTAATTTAACATATTTAACATTTATTGGTGTGGCATGTTTAAGAAAATTAGGTTTGAATTTGTATTCCTTTTCTAAATCAATTCTTGGATCAAATACTTTTGGAGAGAATTTTCCCGAAACTTTATTCCCATACTCCTTGGCAAATTTATTATATCTTTTTGCTAGGCTTAACCTGTCTAAAAGCCAATTATATGTCTGAAGTTTGTATTGAAGGCTTGGATTTTCTTTCCAATCTTCATACTTGTTTAACACAGTATTAAATGTAGTAACCAATTCCTGCATGGCAAGGAAAGATTGATCTAAAGAAATAGCTCCATAGTTTACATTTCCCTTTTTATCTAGGAAAGTTCTTTGCAAAGCTAAATGATAAACTACATTTGCTTCTTTTTCAGTAAATCCGGAAAACATACATTCATCCATTATTTGATCCCTATATGGTCTTCCGCTTAATACTGAGATAAAACCTAAATCTTGCATACTTGGCATCTGATACTTTTTGTTTATACCTTCTATTATTAAGTTAATTTTTTTCTGATTAACTTTTAGAAACACATCATAGTTTTTCATAAAAGGTTTTAATTCTTGGCTAGCCATAATATCCATCGGTGCAGTTGTATTTTTCAAATGTGTATTTAACATTAGCCACCAAGGTGTAAAGGCTAAATATTCAGGCATTGCTTTTTTGATAAAAATCTGTTGTAATTCTGTGGACATTTGATTTATTGGTTCAAGAATTTTGCTTAAATATTCTTCATCTAATTCTAGATATGAATAAATTTCATCTTTAATCAATTTTTTTCTCATCTCTTTTAAATCAACGCCATAATAGGTTTCAGCTAATTTCCAAAGAGGTTTTGCATATCCATGATAAAGAAAATTTATAAAATTTTGTTTATTCAAAAGGTTTATCTGGAAAGCTTGAATTTCTAAGTCTCTGGCTAAAACAGAAGGCAGTCCTTGCATTTTAGTATTATTATGTGTCAGTTCATGCCCCATAATGTAAGGCTTGCCCCAAACATAATCTTGTCTTCTTGCAGTAGGAGAATAAACTATTTTGTTATTCTCTAGAAATGTTGCTGCAAAGGTTCCTCCTGGTAAAGGCGCAAAAAATATTTTTCCACCTTCAGGCAAGAAATCTGTTTTATTTAATTCTAAATAATTGAATACATTATCAAAAACTAAATCAGTTCCAGGAATGTCTTTTGAACGGTCTTTGTAAGAATTCTTAAAAATTTTATTGATTATGCTATTAGTCTGCTCTTCAGTTTCTGAGTAAAGTTCATAATTTAAATCAATTGCATCTTCCAAAACTTGTTCCAAGTCATTTAAGATTTTGTCTTTGTCTACTATTTTGTTTTCAATAAGGTAAAGCCAACTTCCGTCTTCTTGAGGCCTGTATAATGGTAATATAACTTCTATTTCTTCACCATGAATGTCTAGTTTGGCTTTTGCACAACCATTAGTAAAGACAGTTGTAGATCCAAATTCATTATTTTTTGCATCTTTTAAAAATTGCATAAAAGCTTCAGTAACTTTTTCTAAAGGACTCATTTTTTCTAATTTTTTTTCTGAAGGCAGATGTTGAAGATAATGGGCCCTCATATCTTCTTTTTGAGAATGAATAGCATTTGTTTCATATCTTATATCCTGTGTATAAGTTGTACATGCTGGAGCAGCCATCATGGTAGCTGCGCTAAGTGATAGAATTTGCGCTAATCCCTTAAATTTCATATTAATCCTCCTTTTTTGGTTTTGAAAATAGAAGCTACTGATAGTTGTGGAAGCTGACGTTTTCTAGTAAATTCTATCTTTTAATCTAAGCTATAAACCTATATAAATCTGTCGCAGAAAGCTTCACTTTTGTAAATAAGGTTTAACTATTGTCCAAATAACTTCAGAAAGCTCTTCCCTGCTTAATCTTTCATTATTTTCATTTAAACAATTAATCTTTTTCCAATTTTCATTATTTTCAATAAGATAATTATAAGTTTCTTGAGTAGCTATAAGATGATTTATATTTTCTTCATGTAAATCTTTTTTTCCTTGTTCTTTTTTTTCTTTATTCCTTTCTTCAATAGCTTTTAATCCAAATTCTACAGGTAAATCTAAATATACTATCAAATTTGATTCTGGAAGCCCTAATTTTTTAATTTCAAAATCATAAAGCCAATTAATCATTTCAATTCTTTTTTCACCTTTTAATTTAGCACCTTGATGTGCAAAATTAGATTCTAAATATCTATCAAATATGATGTTATATCCATTATTTAACCAATTTTCAATTTTAGGTTTAGCATCAAAACGATCTAATGCAAAAAGCTGAGAAGCATGTTTTGGATCAATCTCTTTTAAAGTTCCATACTGCCCAGAAAGATATTCTTTTACTCTTTTCCCCCAAAATTCTTCATATTGGGGAAAACTTAGTGTTTTAATAGCATAACCTTCAGCTAATGCTTTATTTACTACTAATTTAGTCTGTGTTTCTTTTCCAGAACCATCGGAACCAGTTATTGTTATGATGCTACCTTTCATTTTAAATCAAGCAATAGAGATTAACTTTATATAGATTTATGTTTTTTAGAGCATTTATGGAAGATAAAATTACTCAAGAGAAGTTAAAAAAGTATTTTAAGATAACAGAAGAAGCTTATGAAAAAGCTGTTAAAACTAAGATAGCTGATAAAGTATCTAATTTAGAAAGTTATAGGGTCGATTTCCTTGACATGATTAAAAGATATATTTCAGACGCTAAACACTTTAAGAGCAAAGATGATTTGGTAAATGCCTTTGCAGCCTTGAATTATGCACATGGCTGGTTAGATGCCGGTGCTAGATTAGGACTATGGGATGTTCACGATAATCGACTTTTTACAGTAGATTAAGCTTTTCTTTTGAACATTTTTTCTATTTCATCTTTAGAGAATTTGATAATAATTGGTCTTCCATGCGGGCAAGTCCAAGGCAACTCAGTTTTATCCAACTGTTCTAACAACATTTCCATTTGCGGGATTGAACAATTGTCTCCTGCTTTGATTGAAGCTCTGCAGGCCATTCTTGTTATTATGGATTCTTGGATATCATTTAATGAACTTCTTTTACTTTCTTGAATTTCATGCAATACCGATAAAAGCAAATCTTTTGTTTGCACTTTATTGAATAATGTTGGAACTACTCTCAACATAAAGCTATTACCTCCAAATTCCTCTAACTCAAAACCTAAACTATTAAGTTCTTGAATCTTTTCTAAAACAATAATCTTTTCTTCTGGGCTTAATTCAATTAGTTCAGGTTTGACTAAAACTTGCCTTGCAACATTGTTATTTAACAGTTGTTTCATGAATTTTTCATAAAGAATTCTTTCTTGCACCACATGCTGATCAATTATTAGAAAACCTTCTTGACTTTCAGCCAAAAAATAAGTTTTTGCAATTTGTCCAAGTAATCTCATATTAGGCAACTTGCTTAATATTTTCTTTTCTTCGACCATTAATTGACTTTGAATACCATTACTTCCTAATTCCCTTATTTGATTAAAAGTTTCTCTCTTACCACTAAAGGTCATTTGTTGGTCAACATGTGTATAATCTGTAATCAAATTATTTTCTTGTAAAGTTTTTCTTAAAGCATTGAAAACAGCATCATAAATCTTTGTAGCTTCAGCAAACTTTACTAAATCTTTTGTTGGATGAACATTAACATCAATTTCTTTTGGATTTATTTCAATGTTTAATATAGTAACTGGGTGCATGTTTACAAATAATAAAGAATGGTAAGCATCATACAATGCTTCTTGCATAGTTTCATTTTTTACATATCTCCCATTTACATAAATATTTTGAAAACTTTTGTTAGGTTTTAACAAAGAAGGCTTAGAAATAAAGCCAGAGATTTTGATTGAGTTATTTTCATAATTAACATTCATAAGATGTTTGCTTGTTTCACTTCCATAAATTGAAATAATATTATTTAGTGCATTTTCACTTGAGTTTGTATTTATTAACAAATGGCCATTATGTATTAATTTGAAGGATATATTATTATAAAATAAAGCATATCTAGAAACAATGTCAACAATATTTTTTAGTTCATTACTTTCAGTTTTTAAAAACTTTAATCTTGCAGGAGTATTAAAAAATAAATCTTGAACTTCTATAGTCGTACCAGTTTTACAACCAATAGTTCCTTTAGTAATTATATCTCCACCTTCTAAAGAGATTTTAAAACCTTCAAGCTTGTCTTTTTCTTTAGTCAAGATAGTCATTTTAGAGACAGCAGCAATGCTTGCCAAAGCTTCACCTCTAAAACCTAAAGTGTTTATACTCGTAAGGTCTTCTTCAGAACTTATTTTGCTTGTCGCATGTCTTTGGATTGATAATTCTGTATCTTCTTTATTCATGCCTAAACCATTATCAACAACCCTAATCAAATCTTTGCCATAGTTTTTAACATCAATTTCAATTATTGTAGCTTTTGCATCAATTGCATTCTCCATTAATTCTTTTACAACCGATGCTGGTCTTTCAATTACTTCTCCAGCAGCAATCTTGTTAATTATTGTATCTTCTAAAAGTTTAATCATTTTACAATCCCTTTAAGGTTTTTTGGTCAATGTGCAGTTTTGCATTTAATTTTTTCAGCATTTCATCTTCAGCTTCAAGCTGTTTTTGGATTTCTGCAGCTCTTACTAAAGTTGCTTGCGGAATTCCAGCCAACTTAGCAACATGAATTCCATAACTTTTGTCTGTGCCCCCTTCTAACAATGTTCTTAAGAATACAATATCGCCATCTTCTTCTTTTACTGCAACACTATAATTTTTCACATAAGTTAATTGTTCTGCTAATTTATTCAAAACATGATAATGTGTTGCAAACATAGTTTTAGCTTTTATTTTTCCATAGATATGTTCAGCAACAGCCCAGGCAATAGAAACTCCGTCAAATGTTGAAGTTCCTCTTCCAATTTCATCTAAGATTATCAGACTTTTTTTTGTAGCATTGTTAAGGATATTAGCTACTTCTAACATTTCAACCATAAATGTAGATTGTCCACTAGCCAAATCATCATGTGCGCCTACTCTAGTAAATATTTTGTCAACAATTCCTATACTTGCCCTTGAAGTTGGAACAAAAGAACCGCATTGTGCCATTAAAACATTCAAAGCTAATTGCCTCATTACAGTACTTTTACCAGCCATATTTGGACCTGTAACAATCATCATTTCATTGCAATCTATTCTTATGTCATTAGGAACAAAATTTTTTTCTAATTTTTCTATAACAGGATGCCTTGAATCATAAATGTCTATCATGCTAGATTCATTTATTATCGGCTTAACATAATTATTCTCAGTGGCAACTGTAGCAAAACTAAGTAATACATCTATTATTGCTATCTTGTTTGCAATATCTTGGATTATATCTGTTTTTTCAGAAATCTTATTTATAATTTCCTGATACAATTTTATTTCTAATACTTTAATTTTTTCTTCAGCATTTAATATTAGTTCTTCTTGTTTTTTTAGCTCTTCAGTTATGTAACGTTCACCATTCGAAGTAGTTTGTTTTCTGATATAATCCTGCGGTATTAAATGTAAATTACTTTTGCTAACTTCTATAAAATATCCAAATATTCTATTAAAACCAATTCTAAGATTTTTTATTCCTGTTCTTTCTTTTTCTCTAGCTTCTAAGTTTCTGATAAACTCTTTGCTGTTAAGTTTTGCTTGATAAATTTCATTTAATTCAGGATGATAATTTGGTTTTATTACCCCTCCATCTCTTATAACAGCGGCTGCATCTTCTCTTATTGCATTTTGAATTAAATTTGTAATTTCGCTTAAATCTTCTAAAAGGTAAACATCTAATAGAAGATTATTTTCTTCTTTATTTTCTAAAAGGATTTTTATTGGCAGCATAAATTTTTCTTTGATAAATGGGCATTTTTTAAGAGAATATTTTAATGCTAAGATATCTTTAGGCATTGCATTATTACAATTTATTCTACTCAATATTCTTTCAATATCTGCAAAATTTTTTAAAAGTAATTGTAGTTCTTCTCTTAACGCAGGATTGTTAAAAAAGATGTTTACCGCTTCTAATCTTTTCTTAATTTTGTTTACATTTAATAAGGGCGAGGTTATCCAACTTCTTAATCTTCTGCTTCCCATTGAAGTTTTAGTTTTGTCTAAAACTCCTAATAATGATCCTCTGTTAGTTCCATCTCTAAGATTTTTTATCAACTCTAAATTTCTTGCAGAAGCTGCATCCAAAGTCATATGGTCTTCCCTGTTTAATTTTATTATTTTATTTATATGACTCATGCCTTGCAATTGGTTTTCTTTTAAATAAGCTAACAACGCTCCACAAGAATTTATTAACTTACTATCTTCAATTTCGAAATGTTCTAAACTATCTACTTTGAAATGAGTTAACAGTGTTAATTTTGCAATATCAAAAATAAAATGTCTGTCTTCAAATTTTGTTATAAAAACTCCAATCTTTGAAAGTTTATTTAGTAAATCTTGGTTAACTGTTAATGATAATGGTAAAATACATTCACTTGGATTAAATTTAATTATTTCATCAACTAATTGTTTTTCTTCACATTCTAATGCTAAAAGTTCACCAGTAGAAATATCACATAAAGCTATAGCATATTCATCAGCATGACTAAATAGCGACATAATATAATTATTACTTTTTTGTTCTAGCATACTATCTTCAACTACTGTTCCTGGCGTAACAATTCTTACAACGCCCCTTTTCACTAAACCTTTTGCTAGTTTTGGATCTTCTAATTGTTCACAAATTGCAACTTTGTACCCTTTTCTAACTAATTTGGCTAAATAAGGTTCTAATGAATGATATGGTATACCGGCCAAAGGTGCCTTTTTTTCATCTTTGCCCCTGCTTGTTAAAACAATTTCTAGCTCTTTAGAAATAGTAATTGCGTCATTATAGAATGTTTCATAGAAGTCACCCATCCTGAATAAAAGAATACAATCTGGATGTTTTTGCTTGATTTCAAAATACTGTTTCATACCTGGGGTTAAAGTTTGAGGAATTTCCATATTTTACCTATTTTAGGTTTTTACAAAAATTACCTATAACTTATATAATTATTGGTGATTTTCAATAATAAAAGCTTATAGACTGAAAAATTGGCAAAAGATTTTTAAATTCAAGTTGGATTCTTTCGATTATGGCAGAATCATCAGGATTAGATAAAATTGTATTCATTTGGGATTATGATTTAACATTAACAGAAGAATATCAGCAGGTCCCTTTTTTAGCAGATAATTTTAAAGCTATTAAAGATGAATATAATGGAAAAAAATTAATAAGTCCAAAAACTAGTAAACCAGTTATTATAAAAATTGAAAAACCATCTGATTATTTTCAGATAAGCGATACATGGGCAAAACCTCATAATGGTGTAGGTTATGTTGTACAATTATTACATGATGCTAGAAAAGGTTTATTTAAGAACTTCACACCTGATGGATTAAGAGAAGCTGGAGCAAGAGTCAAATTAAGTCCGGGAATGCCTGAATTTTTTAGAAAATTAAAAAAAGAGTGGAAAGGAAAATGCGAAATTGAGCATAATATAATAAGTGTAGGCCTTTTACCTTTAATAGAAGGTAGTCCAATAGCAAAATCAGGCGAAATAAAAGGAATATTTGCAACACCTTTATTTGATTTAAATTCTTTTTTACAAGGCAAAGATCTTTCTGAATATAATGCAATGTCTGATGTAGTCAGCCCATTTAACAAGACTGCTTATACAATACAAATTGCAAAAGGTTTAAAGGAAAATTTAGATAAAATTTTAAGACATTCTGAGTATGACTCTAATTATAAAAAGATGATAGTTCTAGGTGATGGAGGAAGTGATGTTAGTAATATGGCTTATGCTAAAAGAAAAGGAGCATTTTGTGCAGGCGTTTACAAGCATGATTCTACCGAAGCTTATGAAATATTAATGACTAATTTGATTGTTAAAAGAAGAATTCAGGGTGTTCTTCCAAGAGATTATAGGGATGAATCAACTTTATGGACAACTTTAAATGAAGTAATTTCATTTAAACTAAAATGGGATTGTGATTTTCCTCCAGAATGGTTGGATCAATATTATAAACAGAAAATTACACATCCTTCAGCTGAGGCAATGGTTCGGGAGCATTTAATAGAATGTTCTGATTGTGGTCATCATCTCCATACTTCTTATGAATATCCACCAAAAGATAAGGAGAAATAAATATGGAAGAACTAATAAATGCTTATAATTATCAAAAAAATTATGAAGCAAAAGTAAAAAAAGCTTCTGATTTTTTAAAAGATAAATTAACTACTCAACCTTTGTTCGGCTTAACTTTAGGTTCTGGTTTAGGAGAATTAGCAGATAGAATTGAAAATGCTTTAATCTTAGATTATAGTGAAATCCCTAACTTTCCAACTCCAACAGTTGAAGGTCATGAAGGAAAAATGGTATTTGGAGAACTTAAAGGAGTTCCAGTAATTGGATTAAAAGGAAGAAAACATTTTTATGAAGTTGCTGACCAACCGTTTAATACAGGAATTTTACAAGTTGCCTTTCCAGTGCATACCTTGGCAAATTTAGGTGTAGAAAATTATTTTGCAACAAATGCTGTAGGTTCATTAAATACTGAATACTATCTTTCTAAATTAGAAGATATGAAACACAAAGTAGGAGATGTAATGGTTATTGATTCTCATATTAATATGATTCCAAATCCTTTATTAGGAAGGCACATGGATTTTAAAAGAATAGATGGAGAAAAAACTTTTAGATTTCAGCCTATGAATGATGCTTATGATGAAGATTTAAGAAAAATTTTATTTCAAGCCACTCATAATTATCATAGAAATTGTCATAGGGGAACTTTACTTTCTTTAACTGGTCCAACTTTTGAGTCTGAAGCTGAATCTAAGGCTTTTAGATGCTCTTTAGAAGCTGATGTAGTTGGTATGTCTGTAACTCCTGAAGTTATTGTTGCAAGAAATAGGGGCATGAAATGCTTAGGTATGTCTTGTATTACTAATGTAATAAAAGAAGATGGTACAAATGCAACTAGTCATGAAGAAGTAAAAGCTATTTTAGAATCTCAAGAAATAAAAAATAGATTGTTTGGGATAGTTGAAAGATTCTTTGAAATCTATAAAGAAAAATGCATGAAATAAAATTAAGGGACCTATTATCCAAGGACAAGCAACTCATAGAAGAAGCAGAAAGAGTTATGAGCTATGCTTATAATCCTTATTCCAATTTTTTTGTAGGTGCTGCATTACGAACAAATGATGGACAGGTATTTTCATCGGCAAATGTAGAAAATTCTGCTTATGGTTCAACAATTTGTGCTGAGCGTGGAGCAATCATGCATGCAAATGCCCATGGGCAGAGGCTATATGAAAAGCTCGCATTGATTGGTAAAGGAAAAGACTTTGAAAGTGAAGATGTAATTACTCCTTGTGGTTCTTGTAGACAAATGTTATACGAATTTTCTTCATTAAATGATAAACCTTTAGAGATTATTATGTGCAATACAAGAATAGATAAAATTAAGATTGCAACTATTGATGAATTATTGTCTATGGCTTTTGGACCAAAAGAACTTGGATTTGATATAGAAAAACTAAGGAATCCTTAAATCCTCTTCATCAAATCTTTCTATTTTTTTAGGCTGTTCAATAACAACAGTTTCTTTTTTTATAGATTGAGTTTTAGCAATTATTTTGTTAGCAATTTCTTCCATCTCAGCTTCTTCAATTTTTTCAGGCTGCCAACCAATAGAAACTTTATCACCTTGTTTTCTAGGAATGATATTAATCAAGACATGCGGAGCAGTTTGCCCTGCTATTGCACCATTAGCAACCAATATGTTTGTACCTTCAGCACCTAATGCTTCAAATACTGCTTTAGCAAGCATGTTAGCAACTTTAAACATGTGTCCTACATCAGCATCACCTACAGCTGATAACAATGGAGCATGAGTTTTTGGAAATAATAACATATGCCCTTTGTTAGCAGGATTAATATCTAAAATAGCCATACAAACATCATCCTCATAAATCTTTTTAACAGGAATTTGACCTTGAACCATTAAACAGAATGGACATTGCTGTTGTCCAGTTCCACCAGTTAATTCTTCTCTTTCTTCTGGGGATAAAGTAGCTAGAATCTCTTGGAATTTAGCTTTTTGCTCTTCAGGACTTAATCCTTCTAAATGTTTCTTAATTTCATTAATTTTATCTTCTGATAATGCCATGGGATTCAAAAGATATATATACATATTAAAAGCTTTCCCCTGCTAAAATGGAAGAGTTATTAAAAAATCTAGAAAAATACAGAATTGCAGAGAATTATAAAGCAAGCAATATCATTTTTCCAATAAAATATAAAGGTGAAAAGTACATAGTAAAAAAACCAAGAAAATTATCTTCTATAATCAATACTTATTATGCTTTTCAAGGAAAATTCTTCTATAAAGACCGGAAACTTAGTTCAGGAACAAAAGCAATACAGCAAGAAATAAAAAAATTATCTCAACTACAAGGCTTTTCTGCACCCAAATTAGAAGCTTATACAGATAGATTACTAGTTAAAGAATTTATTGAAGGAACTTCTTTAAGAGATTGTAACTGTGTTTATACTCATATTTCATTTTTAGAGCAGGCATTGGTGGCAATGGAAGAGATACATAAGGTAGATGTTGTTATTGGAGATGCAAATGTTAAAAATGTAATTAAAGGAAATAAAGGTTTTTATTGGATAGACTTTGATGGAGTTTTTGATGAAACAGATTTAGTTAAATCTAAAGCTTTAGATGTTTTGAAAATGGTATATTCAACTTATCTATTTACTAAGAATAAAATAATTACTGAATATGCGGCTGTAACTATAAGAAATTATGAAAATAAAGAGGTTAAAACTAAAATCCTAGAATTAGTTAATCCCGGATTAAGTAACTTAAGTGCTTGGTTTTCAACAAGAGTAAATAAAAAACTTAATCAAAACATAAAAGATATTTTGAAAATGGTTTGTTAAGTAATTTATTTAAAGCTATAAATAATAAATAAAACATGATAATCAGTTTTTTTGAAGAATATCCAACTAAAGAAAATTTAGAAAAAATTAAAGAGATTAAATTTCAAACTAAACTTTACATTGCAGCTTCTTCAATAGATGAATTCAATAAAATTAAATCTCAAATTAAAAATAAAAAAGTTAAAGAAATTATTTATTGGCCAATATTAAAAATTGAAGAAGGTTATTGGTTAAGCCCTTTTTCAAAAAGAAGTGCTTTACAAAGAATAATGAATGAAACAAAAAATGTTAGCCTTTTATGGGACGCAGAATTGCCAAGAAAAAGATCCTTGCTTATAACGCAGCTACCTTATTTTTTTAAGAATAAAAGATTAATAAACGATTTCTTCAAAAATTATAAAGGGACAATATATACTGCAGAATATTTTCCAGAAAAAGGAATCTTTGGAAGGTTGTTAGAATATTTAGGTCTATCTTTCAGCCCAAATAAATATGGAAACTATCAAGGGAAAATGGTTTATAGCTCTGTACATGATTTTAATGAAAAATTCATCAAAGCTCAAATGCAATGCGGTGTTCAAAAATATGATAATAAATTCATAATTGGATTAGGAGTATTGGCTACTGGTATTAATGAAAATGAACCAATAATGTCTAAAGAAAGATTAGAAAGGGATTTAAAATTAGCCAAAGAATCAGGTTTAAAAGAAGTAATCATATTCCGTTTAGCTGGTTTAAACAAAGGATATCTTAAAGTTATAAGCAAATATGCTCAAAAGTAAAGTATATATAGATGAAATAAATTTATCTTATTAGAATGAATTTATCAATAATTATTCCTGCATATAATGAAGAAAAATATATACAGAAAACATTAGAATCAATTAATGTGGATAATGTTGAAGTAATTGTCGTTTGTAATGGATGTACAGATAAAACTTTCAAAGTGGCAAGTAATTATGCTAAAAAATCAAATAAAAAAATTAAAGTCTTTAATTTAAAGAAAAAAGGTGTGTCTATAGCTAGGAATTATGGCGCAAAAAAAGCTTCAAAAAAAAGATTAATCTTTTTGGATGCAGATATTAGGGTATGGCATGATGTCTTAGAAAAAATAAATAAAACTAAAAAAACTGTTGGTACTTGTTATGTCAGGCCAGACATAGAAAGGTTTGTTCCTAAAGCCTTGATGAAATTAAAAAATTTAACTCATAAAATGGGGACATGTACTGGTTTAATCTTTTGTGATAAGAATCTTTTCTTTACTATTGGCGGTTTTGATGAAACCATGCAAATAGGTGAAGATGGCAGATTCTTAAGGCATGCAAGAAAAGCAGGGAAATACGGGGTTGTAAAAGCATTTGCATACAACAATATGAGGCGCTTTGAAAAAAAAGGTTATTGCAAAACTTGTTGTTTTTGGATAAAACATTTTTTTAATCCTAAACAAAAAGAATATGAGGCTATTAGATAATTGTTAGATAAAACATATAAATTAATTTTATTATTATGATCTTAAATGATAAACTTAGAAGATATAATCGGTTTTGAAGAAGTTGAAACAAAAACTTTTTTTTAGATAACATCTCAACAATGAGCAATAAAGAAGGACTCTTAATTTTCATTTTATTAAAGTACAGAAAGGATCAACAGCTTTTCCTTGATAGAGAAGTCCTGCAATCCTGTCTCCAGCCCTGCAGAATTCATAACAATCATTATCTGCGCATGCTGGCTCGACATAGTGCATATCATTGAAGACATCATTTTTACCTTTAATTGCTCTCTCTAATATGTCCTTCAATGATCCTTGTTTTATGTTTCCTAGACTCCACTGATTTGTTTTTCCGGGAAACATCATATGAGAGCAACCGAAGTATACATCGCCATCGTATTCAAGCCTCAATCCGTACACAGGAGTCTCGAGATGCACAAAAGGGATGAGCCAGTGACCATTTATGTCATAAGAGGCTAAGCCTGTTTCTGAACAATATCTTTTTGTACTTGCATCTATGTTTAACTCATTAAAGAGTTTTGGAAAGAAATTGCTATACGCCAAAGATATTATTATCCTTGTCTTGTATTCGTTCCCAATAGTTTTTTTTATGGTATCCATGAATTGTGATTCATTAAGCATACAAGGGTCATTAGGAAGACCTACATGGAAATTTATACTCATCTTAACTCTTTCATTGTCTCCCATTTCTTGTTCAATGAATTCAATCAATCCATTAAGACTATTATGGCTCTGAGAGTTAATTGTTGAGATTATTCCAATCTTTTCGAATATCTTATTTTTAGCTGCATATTTTATATTTCTCCAGCTCTGCGCAAACATAGCATTTTTTCGTATCACTTCATCAATCCCTTTAGGACCTGCAACATCAAATGAAGGGTCAAAATAATCAACTATTCCTTCTATTTTATGCTGCAGTTCAGGGTTTAATAGAATACTATTTGTCATGACAATAATCTTTCTGCCTTCACTGACTGATGCCTTGCTTACAGCAATCAATTTTTCAGGTGTTGTGGTAGGCTCTTTTCCAGAGATGCTGACATATTTCAGCGGAATCTTTAAAATATCTTCAATCTCTCCTGCTTCTTTCAGTCTTTGTTCAAGCAGTTCTTGGGAAACACCGTCCCCTGACAGATTCCAATCACGCAACATGCATGTAGGGCAAGATAGGTTACACTTATCATTGATAGATACTCCAAGGTATGCATAAGTTGCTACTGAATCTCTAGTTAAATCTCTATTTACCCATGAGAATGATCCTAAAGCCATTTTGGTCAATGGGTTTGGGTGTTTATTTTTTAGCATTTTTTAATTCCTTGTTATAATATATTTATTATAGGTGATGGTTTTATAATAAACTATCTTTGCATATTTAGGACAAAACCTAAAGATATATAAATATATTAATGATTTATACTATTATGGTTGAAAATATTAAAACAGAAGGTTGGAGTATATTTCTTCCAAAAGAGAGAAAAGAGATAAAACTAGATAAAAAAGATCAGAGAATAATCCAGACTTTAGTTGAGAATTGTAGAACTCCTTTAAGCACTATCTCAAAAATGACTAATCTTTCCAAAAACAGCATCATCAACAGAATCAACAAATATGAAAATGGGGGATTAATTACAGGCTATTCAACATTCATCAACATACAGAAGCTAAACTTTGAGATGTTCACAATAGGGATAAAGACAAAAATGACATTAATAAAAAAGGAAGAATTCATACAATATCTCAAAAAAGTAAAGTTTTTGAATCAGATTATTGTTCTTTCATCATCTCGTTGGGACTTTATGGCAAGGATATACGCAAAGAATGGTGATGATTTTGATAAGATTATTACCTCAATAAGCTCTTTCCCTGATATACTGATAATAGATATAATGCCTTCAGAGGATTGGGAATATAAACCAGTCAATTACTTTGATGCAGACATTAACTTAAATAAGTATGTTAAAAGAGAAGACTCCTCTTTTCAGAAGACCTTTATGCAACAAAAAGAGCTTGAAGTTTCTTTTGACAAAGAAGATCTTGAAATCTTAAGTATATTATCACATAACGCAAAGATAAGCCTTGTAGAATTAGGAAAAAAACTGAATCTTTCTGGGGACACAATGGGATACAGAATAAAAAACCTAATAAAACGGGGGCTTATAGAATCTTTTTTTGCAAATATTAATCCATTTCTTCTTGGATACTCTGCTTATTTAATTAATTTCCAAATATTCAATAGAAAAAATATCAAATCAATCATCACTTCCCTTGCTAATCACCCTAAATGTACAGGAGTTTTGAGAACTAAAACAAGTTGGAATATAATTACAGGAATTTTATTCAGAAATATAAGAGAACTAAAATCATTTGAAGAAGCATTCTTTACAAAATTTGGTGAACAAATACATAGTTATGAATTTATACAAATACTTGAACAGCCACATTATAAATTATTCTTAGAAGAACTGTTACAAAAATAAATTCTATATCTCTCCATTAATTTTTTTAATATAGCGATGTCGCTGTTAAATGGGGCTAGGAGATACTCCTATATTGAGAGTATTGGACTTTTTTATGATATATGAAGAATTTGATTATAGTATGACTGATATTGCAAAACATGCAGGAATTGGTTATTCAACATTAAAATTATTTTAGTTTCATCTAGAAAAGAGTAATATTGTGGAAAATACTAGAATTATAGGAAAAGCAAAGATGTATGCATTAAATCAAGAAAATTCAATAGTGAAATTTTTTAAGAATTTTTATTGGCAGGATTCTAAAGTAAAAATAAATCAAATAATAAATTAATAATGCAAAAAAATTAACCCAAAGCTCTTCTAAAGTCTGTTACTTGGGCATTAGAAACGCCTTTAATTTCAGCTAATTTATTTTCAAAGATTTCGCTTCCAAGCTCTTCTTCAGCAATTAAAATAACATTCAAGGCTTTTAATCCAAAAGCAATAGGCTCAATTTCAGATCTTCCAAATTCACCTTTATTTTCTTCAATAACTTTCTTAGCATCTTCTTCAACTTTAGCTAAATCTACTTCAGGACTTTCAGTCATAAGTTTAACTGTAATTATTGCTTTAGTCATTTTTAGTTAGGTCCTGTAAATTCACAGTTAGAACAAGCATACTTAGAAGCAATGCTTCTACAATGCCTACATCTTACAATCTCTTGCTTACCGCAATTTGGGCACAAAAATTGTGTTGCGCCTTGTTCATTTGCTATTTCCTTGTTACAGGAGTTACATTTTAATTTTGTCATGCAGACTTGGAAACGGCAAATATTTATAAAGCTTTTGCTATGGATTTTATTAGGCTCCTGTAGTCTAGCTGGATAGGACACAACCCTGCGGAGGTTGTAGCCCGAGTTCGAATCTCGGCAGGAGCATACAGCTTCTATTAGTATGCTCTAAGGGAATTAGCGGATATTTTAGTATACAAAGCTTATAAGAAAGATAGTTTTATGGAAAATCCTTTGGTAATTGCAAGAGCAGGAACTCTTGAATATCTTGAATCATATTTTGAAAAAGCTAAACATTCGAAAAATAATAATTTGGGTTGTTTGCATCCTTTTAAAAATAGAGATGCTTCTACTCCACAAGGCCGTCTCTTGTTCCTCAACAATAATCATAACGGTCTGAACGGCAACAACAATCTTAATAATAATGGCTAGTTTGTCGGAATAGTCAAGCTAAGAAAGCTGAGACATATATTTCTTATTTTTATAGCAAGAAAACTCACTACTTTAGTCGTGAGATGAATTGCTTTTTCAATAATTTCGGAAATCTGTTCACAAAACCGAGCAAAAAAATAAATACTAGTTCTGTTTTATGGCAGAGAGGGTAATGCGAGAGCATACTCAAATATGGTAGGGCTGGGCAAGCCCGAACCTATACGCCTGTGGACAGATTTGCCTATGCTTTTCCATTTTCTA
>JAHIMK010000144.1 GCA_018896675.1 Nanobdellota archaeon | reverse complement strand
GTCACTTTTTTGATCAAACTGGCAACTTCGGTGGCCAGAGGCGGCGCTGAACCCTAAACCCCAGAATGGTTGCCTGTTTTAAAACCAAGGCAACTGTCTCTTCTTCTCAATTCTTTAATAAGCTTCTTTTGACTCCACACGCAATTTGTCTAAAAGCAATCATTTTTACGCTTTTTTTTACATCCTTTTCACAAGTTTTTCACATTCTATAAGTTATATTATGAGCAATACCGAGGCGGACTGATTTTCTTGTATAATCCACTTTCAAACAAATCTCTATAGAAAGTCGATTACGAATGAAATAAACCGATTGATCATGAAACGATAAACAACAATTATTGCAGGAATAATAATTGGTATCTCAGAAAATTGTTCAACTGCTACAATTGGTGAGAAAAAGAAAAATTATTGATTATAGGCCAGCTTATTGTGTATTATTCAGTTAAATCAACGAAATCGGTATTATTTTTCAATTTAAATATTTAGGAAGGAAATTGAACGCTTTGCAGGATAATCAGGCGCTGAGGATTCTGGTTGTGGAAGATCATCAGGATCTTGCCGAAAATATTGGTGATTACTTGGAAGGCCAAGGACACGTGTTGGATTTTGCCCTGGACGGCATTGGCGGTCTCCATCTGGCTCTAACCGAAGATTATGATGTCATCGTATTAGACGTGATGTTACCGGTTATGGACGGGCTAACTCTATGCCGGAAACTGCGGGAAGAGGCTGAAAAATACACACCGGTTCTGATGTTAACCGCACGAGATACTCTCCTGGATAAACTGTCAGGATTTGATGCGGGAACGGACGATTACCTGGTCAAACCGTTTGCCCTGGAAGAACTTTCAGCAAGATTGCATGCCCTGGTAAAACGAACCGTTCAAAATCCACAAACCCTGCTTCGTGTCGACGATATCGTGATAAATACCGGAACAATGATAGTAAGACGTGAAGGACAACCCATTGAGTTAAACAGGGTATGCTTAAAAATCCTTGTTAGGCTCATGAAAGCACATCCCAATGTGGTATTGCGCAGAGATCTTGAGCATGCCTTATGGGGAGACATGCCTCCCGGCAGCGATTCCCTGCGTAGTCACATTTACACCCTCCGGCGTAAAATCGATAAACCATTTTCCCATCCACTGTTACATACAGTGCATGGTATTGGATTTAAAATAGGTAAAGCCGATGATCTTTAGACATAGTCTGCGTTTTCGAATTATCATTGCTTTTTGCCTGGTTGGTACGGTTCTTGGAATCATCTATGCCGCATTTGTTATCATTTCGCTAGTTCACCTTGAAAACCATCTGGTTGAAAACCGGTTAAAAATTGAAGTCGAAAATTTTCTGGCCCAGTATAGGGAGAATGTTGACGCGCCCCTCCCTCATTCGTCTTATATAGAAGCGTACATTGATATTGCCAACATGCCACCGGCCAAACAGAAACAGGTTAAAGGGCTTGCAGATGGCTTTTACAAAACATGCAGTCTTCAAGACGGGCCAGGCGATTATCATATTGCCGTAAAAACACTGCCTGCAAATGACAAATCCCTGTACCTATTTTACGACGTAGGCACTCTGGATGTCATGGAAAAACGCATGCTGAAGGTAAGCATTGTCCTGATTACCGGATTTGTTGTTATAGTCGGTTTGGGGATATGGATCGGCGTTCTCATCTCACGCAAGGTCATTGCACCTGTCGTTCAACTCGCAGACCAGGTGAAAAAGTCAGGCCCTGAAAATTTGCCTACCGAACTATCCAAACAATTCTATGATGATGAGGTCGGCGTTCTTGCACACACTATAGAACAGGCAATGAAGCGTGTAGAGTCTTTTGTTGAACGCGAAAAACAGTTTACCCGTTATGCCAGCCATGAATTGCGAACTCCGGTCACAGTTATCAAGGGAGCCGTTGAGTTATTACAGCAACTGCCTGACTATAAAGATGGATCCATAAACCGACCCTTAAAAAGGATCGAGCGATCGGTAAATGATATGGAGAGCAGTATTGAAGCCTTATTATGGCTGGCCCGGGAAGAAGCTACCATTGATCGTGACGAAACCTGTATTGTTTTACCTGTGGTACAAGACATTATCCAACAATATCGCCATCTACTTTCGGAAAAGCCGGTTGAGATTGAACTCTTTACCGAGGCCGAACCGTCACTTGCAGCTCCAGCTCCAGTATTTAAAATCGCAATAACTAACCTGATCCGTAATGCAATTCACAATACTTCTAAAGGAAAAATCAAAATTTATATCAGGGATGACCGGATGGTAATCTCAGATACCGGCAGGGGTATTGAGGCGACCAACCTGGGAATGGTTATGCAACCTTTTGTAAGAGGCAAAGATAGTCAGGGATTTGGCATAGGTTTAGCCATAGTTAAAAGATTGTGCGACCGGTTCGACTGGCATCTTGAAATTGAAAGTAAGGTCGGATTCGGGACAAGGGCACAGTTGATTTTTTTGCCATTAAGGTAAAATCCTCTTCTCCTCCATTATTCACTACACTTCATCTAACTCCACACGCAATTTGGCTAAAGGCCATCATTTTTTACATTTTTTTTACATCCTTTTCACAACTTTTTCACACTCTATAAATTATCTTGTGAGCAATACAGGGTCGGACTGATTCCCTTGTACAGTCCACTTTCATACAAATCTCCACAGAAAGTCGATTCCGGATGAAATGAGCCGAGTGATAATGAAACGGTTAATAACAGTTATAAAAAGAATTAACCATGAGAAAGAAAAATATAGAATTTTTAAAGGAGGTAGCTGATGGGTAATATGAACAATTACAAAAGTGAAAATCCGGACAGCCAGATGAAATACAACCGGAGGGATTTCATCAAGAAAATGGCTATCGGAGGCAGTACGGTCATTCTCTTCGGCTGCCGTAGTCTTGCGCAACCGTCTGGTGGAAAGGCAAAAAAAACCCTGACCTATTCGATGATCCTTGCTGATTACAGTAAATGTACCGGTTGCAGAACCTGCGAAACCGTATGTTCCGCTTATAACCATAAGCAGATGGTTAATGGTGAAGTCCTGCCAGGACTTGGGAATCCTCATTATTCCAACATTAAGATCTATAGTTACAATCCTGACGTGGACATTCCGGTCGCCTGTGCAATGTGCCCCGATAACCCTTGTATCGAGGCATGTCCTGTCGCATCTGATCCAAAAACCGGAAGAAAGGCACTTTACCGGGATGAAAAGACATTGGCAATTAAAAATGACCTTAATCGCTGCACAGGTTGCGGCAATTGTGTAGAAGCCTGCCGAGACCAGAGGGCAGGCGTGATTATCCCAAATCCTGAAACGAATAAACCTGAGCGAATGTGTACGCTCTGTAATGGTGATCCGCAATGTGTCAAATATTGCCCTTACGGGGCGTTATCTTTCGTAACAGTCTCTCCCGGCAGGGAATTTCAGGGAGTGCCTGCGGATATGATTGCGAAAGAATTGACCAAACGTTGGTATAGCATTCAGAATTAGGAGGATAAAAATGGCGCACAAAAAACCTGGATACCACGGGGTCCTGCTGGACATTAACCTTACAACCGGAAAATCTTCCCCAAAAAAGATTTCTTCCCAGGATATTGGTATGTTTATCGGAGGGAGGGGCCTGGGGATGAAAATTCTCTGGGATCGCCTGAAAAAGCCGGGTATCGATCCACTGTCTCCTGAAAATCCCTTGATGTTCATGCCGGGGCCTTTTTCAGGGTTTCCGATCCCTTCCTCATCCCGAACCTGTGTGGTGACCAAGTCCCCATGCACATCCTCACTTCACTCAAGCTATCCCTTTGCCTCAACGGTTAGCTATTCCAATGTAGGGGGTTTTTTTGGCCCCGAGATAAGGTTTGCAGGGTACGACGGGATTGTGATCACGGGAAGAGCATCCGCCCCTGTATACATCGTTATCGATAATGACAGGGTTGAGATTCGGGAGGCCAAAAAATTTTGGGGCATGGGGACAGATGAGTTCGACAAAAAGTTTATTGAAGAGCTGGGAGACAGGCGGTTCCGAACCTGCTACATCGGCCCGGCGGGCGAAAACCAGGTCTCCTATGCCTGTATTATTCACACTGCGGCACGGGCAGCCGGCAGGGGTACAGGATGCGTGATGGGTTCCAAGAATCTCAAAGCAATAGCTGTGAGAGGTTCCATGATCCCGGATGTTGCGGATCATAAGCAATTCCTGGCTGCGTTGGAAGAAGCCAGCCAGGCCTTCAAGGGTATATCGGGTACATTACTGACCAAGATCTGGAGGAGGTCTGGGACGGCTGTTTCAATTGAAAGAAGCAGCAAAAAAGGGTCTATGGCTGTGAAGAATTATCGTGAAGGAACTTTTTCAGAGATTGATAAGATTGGAGCAGACGCTGCCAGAAAATTCTGGATTCGGGACTTTGCCTGTTTTTGCTGCCCCCTTTCTTGCAAAAAATCCGGTGTCATAAAAAATGGAGCTTATGCTGGACTTATTCATGATGGTCCTGAGTATGAGACAGGAACCATGTTTGGTGCCAATCTCATGGTATCGGATCTTGAGGGTCTGATGAAAGCTGTTTTTAATGGCGATGATTACGGACTGGACATTATCTCAACCGGCAACGTCATTGGTTTTCTGATGGAGGCATATGAAAAGGGGATCATAGATAAGGAATTCCTGGATGGCATTGAGCTTAAATGGGGAAACATCGATGCCATATTGAAAATGATAGATAAGATTGCAAAAAGGGAAGGGGTCGGCGATCTTGCATCCAAAGGCGTAAAAGCACTCTCGAAAAGGATTGGAAAGGATTCCGAAAAATTCGCCATCCATGTTAAGGGACTCGAGCTTGCAGCATGGAATGTTCATGTGGAACCTCCTAAAGGAATCTGTTATGCCACTTCAAACAGGGGGGCGTGTCATCAAAGTGGAAACACTGTGGAAGCCCAGAATTTTCGGGCAATGATTGATTCTATCGGCATCTGCAGATTTACCACGGATTGGGGGCACTGGTATTTGCCCGGACTGGGAAGTGATAATTTCAGCAGAATATTGACAGCCATAACCGGTATCGAATGGACAAAGGAAGAATTGATGAAAAGCGGTGAAAGGATTTTTAATCTAGAAAAGATGATTAACTACCGGGAGGGTTTCAGGCGTGTAGATGACAACCTCCCAGATCGATTCTTTGAAGAACCCCTCAGTGTCGGTTCCGAAAAAGGCGCGGTGCTGCATAGGGAAAAATTTAGTGAGATGTTAGACGAATACTACAAAATACGTGGATGGGACCCTGAAACCACAAAACCAGGTAAATCCAGACTTGAAAGACTTGGATTGTCTTTTACCTTACAGGATCATCAAATATAGTGAAATT
The DNA here is from genome assembly GCA_018896675.1 of Nanobdellota archaeon. GTDB lineage: Archaea > Nanobdellota > Nanobdellia > SCGC-AAA011-G17 > GW2011-AR17 > JAHIMK01. The sequence continues at coordinate 380 of JAHIMK010000144.1, read as the reverse complement.
AGGCATTAAAAAGGGGATGTGGCTGGTCAGGATAAACCAAGAGGCACAGTGGGAGCTTCATTTCGGGGAATCCGTTGTCGGTTGATGTCATTCAGAAATGGGGAACAAGCATATGCCATTATTTAAATTGCAAATCATTTTGGGACTTGCCCTGATAATAGCCGGATTTATTTTTGACTTCGGGTTCGTTACAACGACAAAAAACTTTACCGAATTTTTGAGCAATACTTCTGCCAGTTCTGCATGGACCAAGCACGTCTATGAATTGATAAGATTTTATTTGTTTATGTTGGGTTTTTTGAACATTGCATTAGCATTGCTGATTCCGCCTTCAACACCTTATAAAAAAATTGAATGGATCATTATTGGGTTAGTAGCAG
>JAHIMK010000063.1 GCA_018896675.1 Nanobdellota archaeon | reverse complement strand
TGGATACAGCCTAAACTTATATGTCTTTAAAATATCAAATCACCTATTCACAAAAAACTGAAAGGAATTTATAAACCTTATTCGCATCTTTGTCAAGTGGCAAGTGGTTAAATAATTCCGCAGCAAGCTGCGGGGTATTCCTATCCCATCAAGTAATAAAGAACGCCGAGGGAGGGATTTGAACCCCCATATCCGTTAGGAAACTGGCTCTCCTGATAATTTCTCAAGGCTTACGCTTCTTAACCCTAAAGCCAAGAATCAGCGCACTACCAGGTTATGCGACCTCGGCAAACTTTTTAGTATTTGTTTACTTTCACTTCTTTTTAAATTTAACTAAAATGACCAAAACGAAAAAAATCACCTGTAATTAATAATCTTAAAAAGAAAACTTTCACTTTAACTTAGAAATATAAACTCTAAAACCACCTTGTTTAACTAAAGTATCTAAATTGCCAAAAACTTCTTTCATTTTTTCACTTAAGCCTTTACCTCCTTTATTATGCCTTGCAACTAATTGTAAAGAGCCATTTTTTTTCAAATAGTTTTTAGCCTTTTCAATCATTTCAAAACAAACCTTTTTACCAGCAGTTTGAGGGGGATTTAATAAAATGATATTAAATTTTTTGTTTTTAACAGTTTCATACATATTCCCGCACAAAACTTTAATATTAGATAATTTTTTAGAATTTTTCTCAGCAATTTCACAAGCCCTTTCATTAATATCAGTTAAATAAACCTTACCTTTAGTCAAATGAGCTGCAATTATTCCTACTGCCCCATTGCCGCAGCCCAAATCTAAAACATCATCTTTTTCTTTTATCAACATATTTTCTATTAAAACTTTTGTTCCAAAATCTAAATTGTGTGAAGAAAATACACCACTAGAAAAATAAATGTCAATATCTACTCCCCTTAAAAAGAGATTTACTTTTGTTAACTTTATTTTTACTTCTGGTTTTTTAGAAAAATAATGTTCAACCATTAGTTCATTATCCCCAATAACAATAGTGCTAACCTATCTGCTGCCCTTAATAAATCCTCTTCTGTTTTACCTTGGATTAAAATACAATGACCTTCAGTTCTTACAAAAGTCTCATCAGCTACATTAAAATAAATCACTGTTTCTTTTTCAGCACCATCCTGACACGTTTTAACCAAGAAGTTTTCATATTCAGTAGTAAATGAAGTATTTACGGGTATCCAGTATAATCTTGGATTACTTATTACTTTAATCAAATCCAATCCTGCAAATGTGGTCAAAAGGGTATAATTTCTGCCTCTATCCCAAGTTAGAAAAACCTGAGAATCATCCATAATAAGATTTTTAGATTTCCTATCTATTTCAATATCTTCAATACTTAAAGGATCATTCCTGAAATCAATTAAATAAGGATTTGGATCATTAGGAAAATAAAATTTTATATCCCATCCTTCATAATTCTGAAAATTAGATTTAATAATTTCGAATTCAGAATCTCCATTAGAATACCAATAATGATTTACTTTTTTATCAAACAAAAAACCAGTTTTATCATTGACATAAACTGTTAAGGCAAACAACAAAAGCAAGACAATTAAAGAACCAATTAACCAATTAATCTTTTTATCAATATTCTTGTCTGCATCCCCTGAAGGTTTGCAACTTGTACAAACTTTGACTTCTTTTTCTTCGTTTAGTATGTCTGGCTTCATTTTATAATTGCTCCAATATTAATTTATCGACTATTTTAGTTAAATCTTCTCCTTGTATTAATAGGCAGTTATTATTAAATTCTACTTTTGTTATATTTGATTGTTTAAATTCCACTATCCCTACAGTTTCAGTTGCATCTTCACAAGTTTTTATAGGTACATCAGCACAAAGTTCAATATCAACAGTACAAGCAGGAACTTTTCTAGGAGTTAATTTAATTCCATTATAAAATTGAGATAATGCAGTTCTTACCCTTTCTTCAGGATTATAAGTAATATATATTTTTTCTAAATTATTTAATCCAGAAAAATAAACATTGCTAATTGTTAAATTATTCAATTCAGCAGGATTACTTAAAACAAATATTTGCCTGCCATCATCTAAATAAGCTGTCCATCCTTCATTCATCCTAACAAATTTAATTCCCTTGTAATCATAACTATCCCCCTCATCGTCACTATCCATGTTAATAGCGCCACCAACCATTATCAAAACAATTAAAGCACCTAAAAAATAGAGGTAAATATTTCTTTTGGCTTTTTTCTTAGGAACATACTTCTTTCTTTTCATTAACAGAATAGAAAACTGTTTGTTTTATAAAAGTTTCGAGGAGAATTAAAAAGAAAAAAAGAAAAAAATTAGTTGAGGTTTTACTCAACTGTTATGTCTTGTAAGGTTGCTCCTTTAACCATCTTCTCTGAACCAGAGAATGCATAGTTTTCGGAACTTGCAACAGCTTTACCTGCTCTTTGTGTATCTAGGGCAGTTGTACCTGCAACTAACATAGCAACTTTATTGCCATTGTCTACAAGTTTAACTACTGCTTCACCTTCTTCAAATGACCAGTCATCACAGCTCATGTCAAAGACACTTGCAGCAAGGGAGTTTGCACATGGACCACCAACAACAATTAAGTTAAACATTGTTGGGTCAGAAACTTCACTAGCTTTCATATAAACTGGTGAAATCTTTGTTGGTACATAGCTTGTTGAACCGCTTGTAACAGTTGCACTTGAACCTTTTATTACTACATTAGCCATTACTTGGTCACCTGGTACTAATAACTTAACTTTATCACTAGACGAAGAACCTTTTGGATCTACTATTACAATTCCATAAGATGTTCTGTGGTCTTCATCTTTTGTACCTAGATTAGTTCTTGAGAACCTTCCACCTGGAACCCATTGCAGTTCTTCAGCTTCTTCTGTGGTTAAGGAGTCACCTAAAGCTGCAAAGTTAGCACTTCCATCAAAGTCCCATTGTGTCCAAATATCTTCTGCACTACCATGTAGGTCAGTTAATGTATCAGCTACAACATGCCATTTTAAAGATATATTGCTTTGTGTTGTAAAATCAACAGCAGGTTGTAAGATTATATTACTATCTTTAGTATTTCCAACATTTAACCTTAAAATGTTAAATGAAGTTGTACCACCTGTTCCGTTATAAGCACCAAAGAACTTAACTTTTCTTGGACTATCTACAGATTTATAGAATACGCTTACAACTGGTTCAGTTGCAGATCCCACTAAGGAATTACCACAATCTATATTATCTGCGAATAACCAAACTTCTTGACTTTTTACATTTGTAGATACATTAGCTAAAACAGTTGTTCCATTTGTAAATGCTCTCAAATCAAATCCTTCACTTTGTGTTGTTGACAGATAAATTGCTGGTGCACTTGTATCTGCAGCAGTGTTTGGACAATTTGAATCTGACAAGTCTGCATCTGACTTAAATTCCATGACTACTTCCTTATAATCAGCTTCTGCCACAGATAAACTGTCTAAACAAACAGATAAATAATTATTAGGCAAGTTAATACATTGGCCAACACCTGTTGGATTGTCAGAGTCATCATTCATATCAAAGTTGTTTTCAACTCTTAAGATGTTGTTTGCTGTACCATCAGATGTTTCACAATCTCCATTAGTATCAGATATTCCGGCATTTTGTAATCCTACAATATCCCATACCCACATTGGATCGTCTGTGTCTTCACCAACATAAGCATCTCCATCAGCATATGATTCTGTAGCTTGCAAACCAGCAATAATTATTGCTGAAGATTCAGCTAATTCATTCCTACTGATAACACTATCAACAGTAATTTCAACACCATTTACAGTACTAGTTAAAGTTGCACCAATAGATTTTGAAACACCGTCAACACTTAGTTGTGCAGTAGTTCCACCAACATTTTCTAAAGTTACAGTTTTTCCTGCAACAGTTACTGAGTCGCCTGCATTCAAAGTAAACTCGTCACCTACTCTTGCGGTAAATGAGTCACCAGTTGTAGCAACAGAAGTGATTTTTAAGTTTTTACCTAAAAAATCAATTTCCAATGGATTTGTAGCGATAGCCGAAGAGAGATTTATTGTCTTATCAAATCTATAAGCATATTTAATCTTATCTTTTGCTAATTCAAAGAAGACATCTCTCTTGTAATCATCATCTGTCATCAAACTTGTTGCGACAAATGGTTCACCATATTTTTGACCGCCAACATCACACATTTGCAATTCTTCAGACGTGTCATACTCTGTTCCCTGGAAATTAATCTTTCCATCAAACAATGTACTAACATCATCGTCTTGCAATGACGTATCAAAATATGTGGAGTTACTAAAACCTTGTCCCAATGGAACTTGTTCGGTCTTGCCACCAGTTACTGAAACAGTTGTGCCTGCACTTACTACAGGCGTCTTTGCCAAGAATTGAAAACTAGATGAGATATCCATCATTGCTGCGGTATCATCAGCCAAAGCCTGGTTTCCATATACAAAGACGTTACTATCGTCATAAACACCGTTTACAACGAATGGCGCTGGATAGTCTCCAAGATCAGCTGCTAATGCACCTGTTAAGGTTGCACCAAGCATTACTGCTCCGGTTCCTAACGCCGCAATTTTTTTCAAATTTTTTAATACTTGCATTAAAAACACCTCCCCGTGTTTTATAGCGTTCCTGAACATAATATGTCAGTTACTTTTTGCTTTTTTCCTTTTGCTTTTACACATGTCATCACTCATAGCAATCTCTTTGTAAAGCTAGGATAGTATAGAAATTAGGTTGAGCCCTTTATAAATATTTGTATAATTTAGTGTATAATTTAGCTGTTAAAACGCAATATTTGGCACTTATAAGCTCTTTAAAGCCATTTTAGCACTGCAAAAAACGTAGCTTTTTTTCATTAACTACTATAAAATTACAACTAACTTAAATAACACATCTTGCAATTGTCAAAACAGCAACATTCGGCCTTATTTCATATGATTTAGGCTGATATTTCCCATTAGGCATATTCAAGCAATCATTTTCAATCTTATCATAGCCAATTTCATAAACTTTTTTATTACCTATTTCTACAAAGAAATAAGTCTGCTTCAATTCAGGATTTAATCTTTTTCCTAGTAAAGAATCCAACATCTCATCTAAAGATTCCTTCATTAAAACGCAAGAATCCTGATTACAAATGTCTTGGCTCTTAGAACATTTTTTAATAACTTCTTCTAAATTATTAGCTTCGCAAACAGTAGCTTCAAGCATAGCATTAAACATCTTATCATTCTGCAAATCAGTTACAGAAGTTGAAACAGTTCCTTCATTAGGCATCGACGCGAAACGTATGTAAACTCCAATAATTACAATTATCAATATTATAATTACTAACATCCCAATCATCTCTCCGCCTTGTGCTTTTCTTTTCATTTTTAAGTATATGTATAAGTTGTAATTTCTAATTGCCCAATGCCATATTGTTTTATGTGAGGATAATATAATGAAACAGGAGTTGATGAAACTCTGGCAGCCTTATTTTTTGTCAACTCTTCCTTTGGAACTTTCAATGTCCATTTGCCGCAGCTTTCAGGAAACTCTGGGCTCCTCATTTTATCAGGAGTACATTCAGTATCATTAACTCTTATACCAGGTTGAGGATATATTTGTTTGAAAACTATCTTCATTGTACAAGCCTGGGTTCCAACATTTTCAGCAGCCTTTGTATCTATAAATGCCCTTAATTTGGCTGTATCAACACAATCTTTAGGTGATGCCTTAAAGCTACATTGTAATCCTGGCAAGTCTAATGTTGCCAACAATTTTTCGTATGAACTTAACTCGCATGTTTCTTGAGCTTCAGTGATAGTTGATGAAACAGAAAACTTATAGAAGAAATACATTCCAAACCCTATTAATATGAAAATTACAAATATTATCATAAAAGTTTCCATCATCCCAATCATTCCTTTTTTCTTCATTTAAAATACTCCAGGACATTCAGATCCAAAATGTTCTTTGTTTATATTTTCTAAATTATTAGCTGTTTTTACAAATTCTTCTGGTTCAGATTCTTCATTCAAGTTATAGAGGTATTGTAATTGAGTGTTTATCAAACCATATTCCTGGCATTGCAAGGCACTTGACATGAAACTAGCCTTATTTATGTAAACTTCAGTTATTTCTTTTAGTTTAGGCAATGCCTTTTTTTCAAGATTAAACAGGTAATTAGAGTAATCATCCACGAAAATTGCACCTAAAAGCATTGGCTGGCCAATATACATTGCTTCTTTGTCAGCTTGAAAATCAATTGTGCCAAATTGCCAGGAATCGTCTCCAGGAATTATGGATATTACTTCTGCATTATTTATATTTTCTAGGCTGTTGACTAATGAATTGCTTGGCTGTTCTGAAAAGTATATGAACTTGACTTTTGTAAAGCTGGAATAAGAGCTTCTTACATCATTAAATTGCTCTCTTAATTTATCTGCATCATAAGTTACTACCTTGAAAACTTCAGGAATTTCTTCTTTTGGATCAGATATTAAATCTACAAAATCCTTTGAAGTTCTGTCATAAATCAAAACATATTTATAATTTTTATTAGTCATGTAAAAGAAATTTGTTACTGCATATGGCATGTCCCATTTTTTTGTCCAAATTATTAACTCTTTTCCTTTAAGGTTTACTGGAGAGTAAACTATGTTATCAGTTTTTCTTGAATTTTGAGATCCTGACCTTAAAGCTCCTTGGTTGAATGATAAAGCAGTTTCAGCTCCAAAATCATAATTCATAACACTATCTTGAGCAATAGATAATATATTTAATTGGTCATCAAAACTTTTTGTTAATAATAAGGACATTTTATTTTCTTCAGTGCCAATATAATTGTAAGCAAAACCTATAAAGAAAATTATAAACATAATTCCAACAATCAATGCAAAAATATATTTGAAAACAGGTTCCATAAGAAAAATATTTGTTTACAAATTATTTAAATTTAACTAGCTTCAACATGTGACACTTTAGAAACAATTTTCATCTTTCCGGCATTTATAATGCATAAAGCTTGGTCATTCTTTTCAGGAATCAAATGTTCTATCTTGAATTTAGAAATTCTGGCTGCAGTTGTTGGCAGGAATTGAATATTGTTTTTATTGTTAGAGTTGGCTACTAATTTTAGGGTTAAAGAGTCTTCTATTGTATTACAGTCTCTTTCTGAGAGTTCTCCTGTTTTAGATTTTATAATACACTTCTTGTTCCTATCAAAAGTTTCCGGGTTAATTATGCACATATACTTTATTTTATCTGGTAGCCTTAAATCAAAATTTCTTGCAGCACCTTCATCATAAAAAAAGTACTTGTTAACTTCTGATTCCATATCCTTTACAAAAGTTCCTAACTCCACTAACTCGCTTGTTTCCCTCAAATCCATTACTGTCTTTACACCCCAAACTAAGATTAAAGCGCCTAATATTAAAGCAAAAATGTAAATGAACGGTTGAGAAAGCAGCTGTCCTTTTTTCATTTTAAATGTCAGTATAAATTACATAATCACCTTTATTTCCGAAAGCGTCTTCACACTTTACATAGAATACGTCTTGTGTTAATGATATTTCGTGCACTGTTGAATTGGTTGCTGTAGGGGTTCCTTCGCCAAACGCAAACGTCGGCTTACTTGAAAATTCACAGCTAGCTTTTTCATTCAACTCTAAATGCACTAAGCCAAACATTGAATCAATATATACTACATCTAATCTTGGCGCTTCTGTGTCAACTGCAATTTCAAAATTAATTTCATCCCTAGCCTCATTACCTGCTACATCTAAACATGAAATGTGATAATTGTAAATGCCTGTTGGAACATCATTAAGATTTTGTTTGTGTTTATTACTTTCAGTAGTTTCGAAAAGTATCATTTGATAGAAGCTTACATCATTAGGACTGAATGCGCAGGAAGCTTTACCATTTTCTGCTCCTCTTGCTGTAGTAACTTCCATAGTTACATCATTAGTATACTGTAAACCTTCTGGGCTTGTAGAAGTAATGTTTAATGGTACACTACCTTTTAGGCTAAACTTGAAACTTTCAGACATTACATTCCTGTCTTTTTCTTCCTGATTAGGTTTATCTTTGCACCTTATGAAGAATACATTTGTTGATTGTGTTAAGTTTGTTAAAGTGGTTTTACATTCAAATGTTCCAAAGTAAATTGTACTTTGGCCGAAGACTTCATTAGCACATTGCATTGTATTTTCCATCAATTCAAACTCAGTATCTCTTCTTGACCACTTGCAATCTGCATACTCATCTACATAAACACTTAATGCAATTTGTTGAATATTAGCAGCTACAAATCCTTCATTTTCCAAGCTTGTGAATCTAATGCTTGGAGGAGTTAAGTCTGGGCTAGGATCTACATTAAATTTAATGAAATAATCTTTTTTGTTTTTGTTGCCGTTGGCATCTTCACACCTAATATACATTGCATACTCTCCTTCATTTTTCACAGTGACATTAGGCTGTGCTAATTCTGATGGTAATGAGAAAGTAACTTGTTGCTTGTATAACATTTGTGAGCTTCCGAAAGAAGCCGGCATTTTTTCAAAAGTTGTTCCTGGTACAACATCATATTTACATGTAGCAGGTTCATCTAGTTCTATACCTAAAGTTACTGGTGTGAACGGAGGTACTTGTTCGTTTAACCTATAACCTGGATTTCCTGCTTCTTCAACTTCTTGTAAAGTATAAGGAGGTGTTAAAACATCATTTAGCGGTTTAATTATTGGAGAATTAACATCATTAGCATCAATTGCAACACATTTTTCTTCTGTAGAACCTTTGTTAACTAATCTGCAAGCTTTGCCTAAAGACATGCACCTGTATTCTGAACAAGGTTTCATTTCTTCATTACAAGATTCGCAGTCATCTCCACCACTTGGTGCTTGCCATGGTTGACAATCTATTTTGTAAGTAACATCTTTAGTTTCTGTAAGCATAATATCAATTAATTGTACTGCAGTTCTCATCCACATATAAGTTTGTAATACAGAAGCTGTTGTGCCTGTTTTACTAGATCTAGCATTTTCTACAGCCTTTTTAGTTAACTGGCCAGTATCAGTAATATACCCCTGTTCTACTAAAGATTTTTTCACTGCCTCATCTGTTAAAAAATTATTAGGTAATGTTGCACCTTCTTTAAATACAAAATCTTCAGGAAAAGTCATCTTAGATAGTGCGCCCGGAGACATAACACCGGGATATTTTTCAGCGGCTTGAGTAAGAAATTGATTAGCCTCACTTCCAGTTAAGGGAGAAGTAAACAATGATCCAAACTCTTTACCTGCCGATAATCCATCTGTAAGTCCACTAAAAGGAACAACTCCTTTAACAAAACCACCCCAGAAAGTACCAGGACTTGCAGAACCAGCCCATATGCCACTTACAACCATGGTCGCACCAGCAGAAACTAACATATCTGTTCCGCCTTTGTCCCAGAAGCTAGGTTTATCTCCATCTTTCAAACCTAAACCTTTTACAATTTTATCAATATCACCAATATCTGAATCTTTTAATTTAAATTTAGAACCATCAACATCAAATTTATCTTCATCAACTAAAGAATTATAATAACCACCAGTAGTTAGTTTCTCCCTAATATTAAAGTAAGCTCCGCAATCCCCTACACTTTTACAAATACTATTACCTGCAACAACCCAATCTTTTGAAACACATTCTTTATTAGAAACTATCTTCCATTCATCGTCTCCTTTAAATGCTCCACCCCTAATAAAGAATATATATTTTAATGCAGTACCAAATGGACCAGCCTTTGCTAAACCAGGCAACTGGTAAACTACCTTACATTCTGAATCAGCTTTATTACAAACTTGTTCAGCTGCACTCGCACCTTTACCAGAATCAGTGCCATCAACTTTAGATTTGTCTTCAGCAGCTGTTTGTGAAACAGGAGTGTCTCCCCAAAATTTTAATCCTACAGGAACTTGAGGAACACATGTACCATCCAATCCTTCTTTATTTCCTCGCAAAACAGAAGGCTGCCAATAACAATCCCTGACATCTTCATCCAAACAACATTGTTGTCTTTTTTCAATAATTGATTCAGTCAAACCCATTTCTTTAACTTGTTCAGAAAGAATATTATTACAGGCAAAACAATTTTCTTGTCTGTTAACTCTACAAGCACCTTCTATATAATCACCGTCTCCAAACAAGCCTTGCATTGATTCAACATTATCTAATGCATCCTGCCCAACAACACCTTGAACACAAATTTCTTCCCTGAAATCTTTACAAGCTTCAACAACTTCTTCGCCATTAATACATAATAATCTATAATGCCTTGAACCAACTAAGTCTCTTCCTTGGCCTGGCAATCCATCATAAACACACCAGCTTTCTCCATTCTTTTTTGCACCACCGGCATTAGGACTTATCTCATCTTCATAGGTTTCATCACAGCTTAACCCAATACAAGTAAACTTACCTACAGGCATTATTTTATTTTTATCATCCCCACAAACAGAACCTTCTAAATATTCACAATTTCCACAATTAAGATCATAAGGGTTAGCTTTGCAACTTTCAGATTCACTCATTACAAACCCTTCATTGTAAGATTTTCTTTTATCAGCATCATAAATATTTTCTCTGTTTCCACAACTGTCAAACCAATAAACATCCTCTCCGATGCATCCAGTTGTCTGCTGCTTACCACAGCCGCAATGCAACCTATCATTACTGCACAGCATATCCTTATAGAATCCTATGGTTTTATTTCCAGAAATAGTAACTTCAGAAACAGGACAATTTGCTCTTGACGTAAACCCGCAGGAATTTTCCTGCACACAACATCCAACTTCTTGAGATTTGGCAGAAGCAATACATGCACTTTCAGAAGTTATATCAGGCTTATAAACCATTTCCAAATCTGGAAACTGTGAAGCTGTCTGCTTGCATTTAACTTCTGTCACAAAAAATGCCTGGTCTCCCAATACACAGCAACCTTTTGCACATTGCGAGATTTCACATTGAGGATCCTTAGTCCAAGTTGCACCTTCAGCAGTACAAGTAGCCCTTGGAGTATTCTTGAAACATCTTCCTTCATCAGAACTGTAACAACATCCTAATGAACAATAACTTGTTTGTTCACAAGTTGTCGGCAAGAATTTAGAATCAGCAGCACATTCACTTTGTTCAGTAAACATGCACATCTCACCGCCATTAGTTTTTTCACAACATCCTAAAGCGTAAGTAAAACTAATTGAAACTAGAAATACAAAAACCAATAATATAATCTTTTTCAATATCTCTTACCCCGTCACTACTTAGCTTGGTTCGCCTTCAACAGCAAACTGAAATATATAATCCCCATCCCTCATCTGGATTTGGTAAATCTTGTCAGGGTATGGTTTGTGTAAATATAGAGTATATCTGCTCATCTTAGCAAGCATATAAGTCAAAGTATCAAAACGGCCTATAGATGTTTCAGCATCCAAGATATCTAAAGCAACTTCATAAAGTTCTCCTAAAGGAACTTCTACAGGAACTGAAAATTCTTTTTCAGTAACAACATTATCACTTGATTTTGATTTTAAGGTTACAGGATAATTTAAATTAAACACTACTTGGTCCTTCATTATTGAAGTAGTTAACTTCATTGGCTGACTAAGTACAACCTCAAATGTTTTTATAATTCCCGATGAAAAACTTTGAACATCTATGCATGAAGCTAATTCTTGCTTAACAGCTTCAGATAATTCCTCTTCCATTTTTTCTCTAGTTAATAATCTATTCATACATCTCTCAGTATTCTGCTGATTATAGCATAAAAAACTTACAGTATTATCATTCCAAAGCCGATAACTTCCTGCAGGTACAGACAAATATCCACCTTGCAATGCAATCCTTTCCAAGGGACCTTCTGCACTTTCTTTAATACAATCAGAAATATGATCTCTTATATCATCCATAATACCATTCAGATTTTCAGTAGTTGCAGATGTAGGGATTATTTCTTTTCTAAAAGCCAATAATAATACTATTAAAGCAACAACTACTATTCCTAATATTACAAAAACAGTTACTTGGCCCCTTTTATTCATTTTACAATTAATAATGGTTGACAATAGAATATATAAAGATTTTGATTAAAATTTTACAAAAATTAAAAAAATTCATTTACCAATACTTTTTTATACCTGTTTCATTCAGAGTAAAAAGCATGAGTGAATTAATCATCACAGAAAAACCTAGCACTGCTGAAAAAATTGCAAAGATTTTGGCAGACAAAAGTCCTAAAATTCATAAGGTTGAAAAAATAAAATATTATGAATTAGAACATAAAGGAAAAAAGATTTTTGTTGCTTGTGCAGTGGGTCATTTGTTTGGTTTGGCTGAAAAAAACAAACACGGCTGGACTTATCCTGTTTTTGAAGTTGAATGGAAACCAGCTTATGAAGTAAACAAATTCTCTCAATACACTAAACCTTATATTACATTACTTAAGAAATTAGCTAAAGAATCTAAAGAGTTTACCATAGCTACAGACTTTGATATCGAAGGAGAGGTTATTGGTTATAATATACTCAGATACATTTGCAACAAAGAAGATGCAAAACGTATGAAATATTCTACAACAACTGATGAAGAATTATTAGAATCCTATGAAAAAGCTTGGAAACACATTGATTCATTACAGGCAGAAGCAGGAGTTACAAGACACACATTAGATTTTTATTATGGAATCAATGTTAGTAGGGCATTAACTTTAGCCATTAAAAATGCAACTGGAATGTTTAAAATATTGTCTTCAGGAAGAGTTCAAGGTCCTGCATTAAAAATTTTAGCTAGAAGAGAAGAGAAAATTAAAAAGTTCATTCCAGAACCCTTCTGGCGTATAGAAGCAATTACTGAAAAGTTTGGAGCATGGCATGTCGAAGATAAATTCTTAGACAAGAAAAAAGCAGACGATGTTGTTAAAAAAACCAAAGGCAAGGACGCATTAATTGAAGACATAGATAAGAGAGAATTCAAGCAGCTTCCACCTAATCCTTTTGATTTAACTGCATTACAAATTGAAGCGCATAAAGTATTAGGCATGGCTCCAAAAGAAACTATGCAACTTGCACAAAAACTTTATGTAAATTCTTACATATCTTATCCAAGAACTAGTTCTAATCAATATCCTACGGCATTAAATTATGAAAAGATGTTAAAAAATCTTTCAAAAAACCCCCATTACAAAAAACTCTGTGATGAATTGTTAAAGAAAAAAGAATTGATTCCTAACAATGGCAAAAAAACAGATGCTGCACACCCTGCTATTTATTGCACTGGAGTTGTCCCAAAAAAGTTAGGTGCTAGAGAAGCAAAGATTTATGATTTAATTGCAAGAAGAATGCTGGCAACATTTTCCGAGCTTGCAACAAGAGAAACTGTAACAATTATATTAGATATTAATAAAGAAAAATTTCATGTAAAAGGTACAAGAACGATTGAACCTGGATGGCATACATTCTATGGTCCTTATTTAAGATTAGAAGAAGTTGAACTTCCTAAACTAGAGAAAGGTCAAGAGCTAAAAGTTAAAGAAATTAAAAGGCATGACTTAGAAACACAGCCTCCAAAAAGATATACTGCTGCTTCAATAATCAAAAAATTAGAATCATTAAACTTAGGAACTAAAGCTACAAGGTCAGAAATTATTGATCATTTATTCCAAAGAAATTATGTAAGAGACAAATCAATCGAAGTTACAGATTTAGGTATGATTACAATAAAAACTTTGAAAAAATATTGTCCAGAAATAATTGATGAAGAGCTAACTGGTGAATTTGAAAAAGATATGGAAGATATAAGAGAGAAAAAGAAAAAGGGCAAAGAGATTTTAGAAGAAGCTAAAAAATTCCTGACAACAGTTTTAGAAAAATTCAAGAAAAATGAAAAAGCTATTGGTAAGGCTTTAGGAGAAGCCACCAAAAAAACAAGAGATGAGGAATCCATCGTTGGAAAATGCAAGAAATGTGGATCTAATTTAAGAATATTATATTCTAAAAGATTCAAGTCAAGATTTGTTGCTTGCTCTGGTTATCCTAACTGTAAAACAACTTTTAGTTTACCCCAAGGTATTCCTAAACCTTCAGATAAATTTTGTGAAGAATGTGGGTTCCCCTTGGTCATGATTATCAGGGCAGGAAAAAGGCCTTTCTTTTATTGTATTAACAAAGAATGTCCTGCTAAAGAAAGATGGCGTCAAGAACAAGCTAAGCTTAAAGAAGCAGAAGCTAAAACAAAAGAGCTTGTAAAGAAGACTGTTAAAAAAGTTGTCAAAAAAACTATTAAAAAAGTTGTTAAAAAAGCAAAAAAGAAATAAACTAATCCTTCTTCTTAATTTCTATGAAAGAATATTCAAGCCCAACAATTTCTACATATACTTTTCCTAACTTATCAGAAAAAGATAAAAAAGATTTGGAAAACTTTGAATTAGAACCAGTAAAACATTTAGCCTATTCATTAGAGAAAAGGATTCTTAAACTTCAAAGTGTAGGATTAAAAGTTAAAATTACTGATTTAAATGGAAATTCTTTAGAGATGGATTCCATAAGTAAATCTAATTGGAAAATTTTAGGATTCATTGTCCATAATAAAAAAGAAGCAGAAGATTATACAGACTATATTATTCATCTTTCTTGCCAACAAGATTTTTCTACAGATGAAGATTAATTATTTCTCTAATAAAGTTCTTATAGAAAATAAAGAATGTAAATAAGAAGGAACAACTAAAGGCAATGTTAAATAAGCTAAACCTCCTTGTGTTTGAGTTAATACCATCGGCAAAATTACTCCTGATAAACCAACAAAAGGCATTGCACAAATCTTCATTTTATTGGAAAAAAGTTTAGACTGGAATCTATCTACCAACTCCATTATCTTTTCTTCATTTCGTAAAAAATCTGCAACATCATTCTCATGATATAATCCATATAATCCGTGAACTTCTTTAAAATTATTTTTCTTAGCAAAATCTTTTATGAATAATGCTTGAGATAATGAACGTAAAAAACAATTGCCAAAATCTTTATTATTTAATTTATAATTAATTAAATCTTGTTCTAAATGTTTAGGATAATTTGCAAATCTTGTATCAAATTTTTGATTTTTAAGATAAAAAAAGTTTTCATCTATAACCTCTTGAAGACCTATTTGTTTATTCTCAAAATCAGGAACATTAGATTTCTTTAAAGAATATTTTGATTTTAAATATATTAAAAATTCTTTAGAATACCAAAAACTCAAATTACAAAATTTAATCTCATCGGATATTTTTTGAGCTTGAGAATTAGTTAGTTTATAATTATGTTTTAATGTTCTTTCACAAACAACATTTTTTTTATCTAAAAGAACTTTTTGAACAACATCAGTGTTTAAGCAATCATGAACTATACCATGAATAAAATATTTAACTTCTTTATTGACAATTGTAGCAGGCAAAGGTTCATTTATAATTTCAACATTTTCTTTAGGATAAATAGATCCATAAATAGCCCCTAATTTTATTGAAAAATCATACCTATAATCTGCTTTATTTCTTAATGATTCATCAAACAAAGAACACCTTTCTTCATCAATAAATATTCTTTCTAAATCATCCCAATTATCTGTACTATCCATATCGCGCACAATATTTTCTATATCACCCATTTTTAACAAAAATATAAGAATTTAGCAGATATTTAATATTATTCTAACCATACTGAAGTGGCGAAAGCTTTAAAAAGGAATCATTAATTTTCTATAAGCTATGGAAATAAAAGTTTTAGAACAAACAAAAAATAAGCTTAGGGTTGAGCTTGTAGGTAAAACACATACTCTTGCTAATGTTTTAAGCAAGGAATTATGGAACGATAAAGATGTTGCAATTGCTGGATATAATTTACCACATCCACAAGTTAGCAATGTTGCTCTTATTATTGAAACCCATAAGGGCGATCCTAAAAAAGCCTTAGTAGGAGCAATCTCCAGATTAAAGAAAGATAATAAAGCCCTTAATGTGCTTGTAAAAAAAATCAAATAAAATGTTTTATTCTTTAGATGATGGAAAAAAACTTATACAACTAGCTAGAGCTTCAATAAAAAATAAGGATTTTTCTGTGAAAGGTTTTGAAGAAAAAAGAGGAGTTTTTGTAACACTATATTCTTATCCTGAAAAAGAATTAAGAGGCTGCATTGGTTTTCCTGAACCTGTTGAAAAATTAAAAGAAGCTGTAAAGGACGCAGCCAAGTCTGCAGCTTTCAGAGATTCAAGGTTTAAATCTATTTCTGAAAATGAAGAGTTTGTAATTGAAATATCTATCTTAACAGAACCTAAATTGGCTGAAGATTTAGAAAAAATAAAAATTGGTAAAGATGGTTTGATAGTAGATTTCCGAGGTCAAAGAGGATTATTATTGCCACAAGTTTTTGTTGAATGGAAAGCAGATATAAAACAAGCTTTAGAAATGACTTGTGAAAAAGCTGGCTTGAAAAAAGATTGTTACAAAGAAAAAAATTGCAAATTCTATAAATTTCAAGCACAGATATTTGCTGAAAAAACACCCAATGGCAAGGTTATAGAGAAAAAAGACAAATATATTTAAATGAATAGCCTCATATTTTAATAAATGAAGAAAAAGAAAGAGAATAAAAGTTTTCTTAAAAAAGTCTGGCACTTTATATGGGTTGAAGATAGTTTAGCATCATGGATAGTTAATGTTATCTTAGCTTTCTTAATTGTCAAGTTCATAATTTATCCTTTATTAGGTTTAATGTTGGGCACTAGTTATCCTGTAGTTGCAGTTGTTTCTGGCAGTATGGAACATAATGGCTTAGACTTTGATTCCTGGTGGGCTAACAACGCAGATTGGTATGAAAATGAGAATTTTACCAAAGAAGAGTTTTATGATTTTAGCTTCAAAAATGGATTCAATAAAGGAGATATTATCGTTTTAAAAGGGATTAATGCAGAAAATATTAAAAGGGGTAATGTTATTGTTTATTCAACCAACAGATATAAATATCCAATAATACACAGAGTCGTAAATAAAGAGGGTGAACTTGGAAGTTATACTATTGAAACTAAAGGTGATAATAATACACTAGAAGATCCAGAAGGAATCACAGAAGATAAACTGATTGGAAAAGCAATCTTCAAAATACCTTTCCTTGGATGGATAAAAATAATGTTTACATGGATGATTGGAGGATAAAATGAGTATAGGATTATTTTGCCCAAAATGCGGAAGCATATTGGCACCAAAAGAAGGACCAAGAAGCGTCAAAATGACGTGCACAAAATGTAATTTTATTTCTAAAGATAAAGAAGACATTAAAATTCAAGAAAAAGGAGAGAAGGTTAAAAAGATTGAGATTTTAGATAAAGATCCAATGACTACTTATCCTAAAACAGATGAAGAATGTGCTAAATGTTCTAACAGGAAAGCATACTTTTGGACTGTTCAAACAAGAGCAGGAGATGAAGCTGAAACAAGATTCTTTGAATGTACTAAATGTAAGCATAGATGGAGAGAGTATTGCTAAAAATGAAAAAAGTTTTTGACTGGCTAAAGAAAAATGAAGTTAAGCCAAGTCAAAACTATGACCGAAAATTCTTTATTAAAAATTTTAATTTAAAAGAAGAAGATGAAATTGACGAAGTTCTAGAATTTTTAAAAATAGGAACTACTATAACTTTGCTAAAATTTGAAAATCCTTCAATTATATTTTCAAGTATGGGAAAAGTAAAAAAATTGTGTGGTGAAATATCAGGAGATATTTTAGGTTTAGCTGATAATTTGTTTATGGCAGTCCCTAAAAATTTTGAGATTGTTAGGAAACAACCAAAAGAGCATTTCATAGAAAGTATTGTTAAAAAGGAAGAATCTGAAAAAAAAGTAGAAGTTTCTGAAGAAGATGAATGGATGGATATGTCACTCTAGATAGTTTTTCTTTTCTTTAAAAATTCAATTAATTCTTCTGACATTAATGGTTTATTGTTAACAACTACATACTTAAAAGGTAAATGTACTGAAAGTTTCTTGCCAACTTCTATTTCTATATCGCTTTCAAATTTTAGATCATTAAACTCTTTTCCTTTAGCAATTTCATGCGCAACATAAACTGCATTATCTGTTGGAAACTGTTCTTTGCCTAAATGTCTAGTTTCAACTGTTGGCATTTTAACAGTTAACAAATCTTTAGTCCTTTCTCTTGGCGGATAATCTCCTAAAATCCCTCCAAAAACTAAATACTGAAATTTTTTACAATCCCTAGAATCTAATATTTTTTTAGCAGCTGGATCTAAAATACAAATTGAATCTAATCCTAACTCTGCTACACTTTCAGAATAAACTTTTCCTAATTTTAATAATTCATCTTTTTTGCCTTTAACATTAGTGAAAATTAAGTTATTTTTGCCTACAATTTTAGAAATGTGTTTATACTCAATCAAGTGCCATTTGTAAACTTTTCCGAAATGTTCAATTATGTATTTCATTTTGCTGATAATTGTTGACCTAAAGAAATTAAATAATCTCTACCATATTTATCATTTTCTAATTTATCAAATAAAAAACTTGGTAAAGAATTTAGACCTTCATTTATTGCAATAATACCACAAACAATTGAAGCAGTACTATCTGTATCTCCCCCTAAAAGTATAGATTTAGTTAATGATTTTTCTAAATTTCCTTTAGATTTTGATACTAAGTATAAAACTGCACCTGCTGTCCTCATTCCATCGCAAGGAACTCCAAAATCAGCATGGTTCTCTCCAAACAATAATAAAGGTTCTAAGCAACCCCTATTTTTTAATCTTTCAAAAAAAGAAATTGATTCATTATCTAAACCTTGACAAGAATCAATACAAAAATCAAAAATATCCTTATACTCACCTAGTTTATGAAAAACATAATGAGATACTGTTGCAACACATACTGATGAAGTTATGCCTTTTGGCGTATTGTGTGTTATGGAAGCATTTATTTTAGCATATTTAATAATATCTTCTAAATTAGACAACACCCCTAATGGAACTGAACGCATAGCAGCGCCATTCCTTATTGAATTAGAATTAATTTTTTCTAAAAATTCTTCTCCGGAACTAACAGATTCTAAAAAATTTTGAAATCCTTTTGCATATCCTTGATGAGGATCTCTTTTATAACATTCAACAAATTTTTCTGCTAAATTTTCTTTAGTAAATTCTTTGTCAGAAATTAACAATTCTGCAACTGCAATACTCATTTGAGTATCATCTGTATATGTTCCTTGTTTTCTATTATTCAACCCATGATAAGAACTTAAATGAAGTTGTTTTGAAATTTTAGGCCATGGTTGCATTTCATAACTCGCTCCAAAAGCATCACCTATAGCAATTCCAAGAAGCATGTTTTGATATTTATTTAATTTCATTTTAGTGACGTCCTCCACGCACTAAAGTGCGTGGCTTCCAGCGTCTGTTGCCTTTGAAGGCTCAACGCGTGTAGTTCCTGCTTCTTCCAGCTTGCTTACTTTTCTAGAAAATGGAAAAGCATAGGCAAATCTGTCCACAGGCGTATAGGTTCGGGCTTGCCCAGCCCTACCATATTTGAGTATGCTCTCGCATTACCCTCTCTGC
>JAHIMK010000142.1 GCA_018896675.1 Nanobdellota archaeon | reverse complement strand
CTCGCATTACCCTCTCTGCCATAAAACAGAACTAGTATTTATTTTTTTGCTCGGTTTTCTGAACATTTTTCCGGAATTATTGAAAAAGCAATTCATCTCACGACTAAAGTAGTG
Organism: Nanobdellota archaeon; assembly: GCA_018896675.1. Lineage (GTDB taxonomy): Archaea > Nanobdellota > Nanobdellia > SCGC-AAA011-G17 > GW2011-AR17 > JAHIMK01. The sequence continues at coordinate 6,527 of JAHIMK010000142.1, read as the reverse complement.
AGTTTTCTTGCTATAAAAATAAAAAAAGTTCCTACATGATTAAAGAATATACTAACTGGTATAACACTAAAAGAAATCCCTCATAACCATTCAGTATCTACGCAAGTAAGATCTTTTGATGTTATTAATCTCTGCTAAAAATCAAAAAACATCCTTAGAAAGCCTGTAAGGCTGATTTATGGAAGGCTACCTTCTTTAAATTAATTAAATTGTTTTACCTGCGTAGATACTGCCATTTCCATAAAGTTTATAAAATAACTCCCTTCATATAAAATCATACTTTTATAACTGGCTTTAAAAATGGATAAAAATATAGTCATAAGAGAATGTTTTGATCAAGATTTTAAAGGTCTTGTTATGCAAGATTATAAGGATTTATGCGGTAGAGTTACATTAAGAACAAATGAAGAAGTTAAAAATTTACTTCTTATGAGGTCAATACCAGGTCATGCTAATGAAGGACATTGTTTATTTGAAAAAAAGGGTATTGTTAACAAATATCCTGAAGCAACTAATGAAGATATAGTAGAAGCATTGGGTTTAGATTCTGATTTAATTAAAGCTAAAAGCCAAAGTTATATTTATGAAGTTATTGAATTTAGAGATAGAATTCTTGCTGGTGAAGATGTAAAACATTACCATAATACTAAAGGCAAACCTTTGTTTAGAATTACTTTGTTTCAAAATTTAGAAATACAAAATTTAAGTTCTATTCTTATTGGAATGTATTTGGGTAGTAAAATGGATAATTATGATTGGCGCCAAAAAGTTGAAGAAAAAACTAATCTTAAAATTGGCGGTGGTGAATGTATTGGAGTAAATCGTGAAAAAATAAAATCCAAGAATATAACTCTACAAGATTTAGCAACAAAAGAGCATACTGAAGAAGAAAAAGAAGATATGATAAAAGAAAATTTACTTTGTTATAATGTATTTTCTTCAAAAGAAGTTGTTCAAGCCTATATCAGACATGCAAAAGGATATGGAACTAGCGATGACTTAGCCATATTATTAGCAGGAAAACTTTATGGTATAGACGCTGCATGGGGTGTTTTTCTTACAGATGCAATAGACACTTGGGACAAATATACTCCTTTTATTCATAAAAATGGACAAGATGAACAATTAGGATATGAAATTGAAAAAAATAAAGATCTTACTCTAAAACCTGGAAAAGTTTTTCCAAGTGAAGAAGATATGTTAAAATTCATTTCCTTAATTGCAAAAGATAATTATAAAAAAGTTAATGCAGATAATTCTGTTTCAATTGATATGAAAAGTGAATCTCAAAGATATTTCTTGCAAGTTAATACAATGTTAAACATGAGTTCTATTGAAAGTCATATGAAATTTCTCCAAGGTGGAAAACCTGCTAAAATGAATTTAGGAGATACATTTCATAGAATCACAAATAATCATATGTACCATTTATTTCAAAAGAAATTCAATGAAGTTTATTGTAAATAAGGGCTTTGGTGCAATCCTATAAGTTCTGTTTATGGATTGTTATATGCTCTTGTAAATTACCTATGTTTTTGAACAAAATATGCTATTTCGTACACTTTTTTTAGTATTTTTCAGAAGGTTGCACCAGGTCCTAAATAAGTAAAACTTATAAATAAACAGTATTCTAAACAAAGCTATTTGGAGACTATAAAATGGAAAAATTAATATGGAATTTAAACGATGTTCTAAAAGTTGATGATTTTGATGCATTATATGCAAAAGTTGAACAAGATATTGAAAAATTAGATATTTTTTATGAAAAATTAAGTCCTGATATGAGTATAGAGGATTTTCAAGATTATGTTGAATTTGATGAACAGTTAGGTGAAGATTATAATAGATTAGATGGATTACCCCACTTAGCTCTTGCAACAAATATTGAAGATAATACTGCTAAGAAATTATTCGGACGTTTCCAAGATATTAAAATCAAATATAGTGAAAAAAATACAAAAATTAATTTATGGCTTCAAGGTAAAGAAGTAGATGAAAAACCTGTTCTTGATGATGAAAATGCAAATAGACTTTTTAGTTCTATCCCTAATTTAGAATATGTTTTACAAGATATGAGAAAACAAGCTAAATATTCTTTAACAGAACCTGAAGAAAAAATGGTTACCGCTAAAGATGCTAACTTAAAAAGTCCTTTACTTGAGTTAAGAAGTGAAATTACAACTGAATTCAAATATGTTTTTAGACCTAAAGGAGCTAAAGAAGAACAAATAATTGATAATCAGTCTGACATGAACAAATATTTCTTTTCTCAAAACCCTGATGAAAGGGAAGCAACTTATGTTGCATTATTAAGTAAATTCAAAGATAATGTTTCAAAATTATTTTGGATTTATCAGGCAGTTGTAAAAGATTGGATTCATTCAGCTGAGAAAAGGGGATACAATTCTTCTATATCTATAAGAAATGTTGATAATGGATTACCTGATAAAGCTGTTGAAACTTTACTTGAGGTTTGTGCAGAAAATGTAGGAATCTATCAAGATTATTTTAGATTCAAGGCAAAAGAATTAGGAATAGAAAAGTTAAGAAGATTTGATATTTATGCACCTCTTAAAATAAAATCAGAAGAAGACATTCCTTTTGAAGAAGGTAAAAAGATTGTATTTGAAACTTTTAAGTTGATATCTAAGAATTTTGCTGAAAAAGCTCAACAAGTATTAGATGAACAACATGTAGATAGCCATCCAAATCCTAAAAAAAAGTCTGGTGCTTTTTGTTCTACAATTTCATCTAAAATCACACCTTATGTTATGTTGAACTATACAAATACAGCAAACGATGTTGCAACTTTAGCACATGAATTAGGACATGCTGTCCATTCATTATTATCTAATCATCTTCCAAGTTCAGCGCAAGATTCAAGTTTACCTTTAGCTGAAACTGCTTCAACTTTTGCTGAAATGGTTGTTTTTGAAAAGTTATTTGAAAAGGCTGATGAACAAACTAAAAAAGCAATGTTAAGTGACAAATTGGCTGACTCTTATAAATCTATCATGAGACAAACTTATTTTGTTAACTTTGAAATAAGGGCGCATGAAGCTATAAAGAAAGGAGTAAATGCAGAAGAACTTTCAGATATTTATTTTGAAACTCTAAAAGAACAATTTGGAGATTCTTTAGATATTGATCCATTATTCAAATATGAATGGTCAATGATTCCCCATCTTGTAAGAACTCCATTCTATTGTTATGCATATCCTTTTGGAGATTTACTTTCTTTAGCTTTATATGGAAAATATAAAGAAGAAGGTCAATCATTTGTTCAAAAAATTGAAAACATTCTTGCAGTTGGAGGTTCAAAATCTCCGGAAGATACTTTGAAAGAAGTAAATATTGATATAAATTCAAAAGACTTCTGGCAAGGAAGTTTCAATGTAATAAAAGGTTGGCAAGAGCAATTAAACTCTTTCCAGTGACGTCCTCCACACACTAAAGTGCGTGGCTTCCAGCGTCTGTTGCCTTTGAAGGCTCATCGCGTGTAGTTCCTGCTTCTTCCAACTTACTTACTTTTCTAGAAAATGGAAAAGCATAGGCAAATTTGTCCACAAGCATATAGGTTCGGGCGTGCCCAGCCCTACCATCTTCGAGTATGCTCTTGCATTACCCTCTCTGCCATAAAGCAGAACTAGTATTTATTTTTTTGCTCGGTTTTCTGAACATTTTTCCGGAATTGTTGAAAAGGCAATTCATCTCACGACTAAAGTAGTGAGTTTTCTTGCCAGAAAAATAATTTTTTTTATCTTGTTCCTTTTCTTCCCCATATATCTAAAGCTGTTTTCAATTCTTTGCTTTTCTTTGCTGCAACTGCTAAATCAATTCCATCCAAGTAAGCTTCAACTGCTTCACGCATTGCTTTAGCTCCTGCAAAAGAACCCATTGGATGACCATGTATACCGCCACCTATCTGTAACATGATGTTAGTGCCCATCTTGTCCATTACTTTGTCTATAATCAATGGATGTAAGCCGCCAGAAGATACAGGGAATACTGGTTTAGTTCCATACCATTCTTGATTCAAAGTTAAATTATTAGACTTATACTTATCTTGAGTAATCATTTTTTCCAATTCTAAAACCTCTTGTTCAGAACCAACAAGTTTACCAATATTAGCTGTACCTATATGCAACTGGTCTACTCCTAAAAGTCTGGCGCATTTTGCAACACAATGCATAGAAAACCCTTGATACTTATCCCTTGTCATAGCACCGTGCATAGCCCTGTGGGCGTGTATTGCCAACCCTAAATCATCACAAATCTCTCTCATTGAATGCACTGCAGACCAGCCAGTAGTGATAATATCTATCATAATATATTCACCACCTTGAGCTTTAACAAACTTAGCTCTTTTTTCCATTTCTTTTACTGTTGGACCTGTAATATTAATCAAATAACTTTTTTTCTCACCTGTCTTCTTTTCAATTTTATCTCTAACTTTCAAAGAGTCTACAACTCTTTTATTAAAAGGATTAAAACTCTGGTTGGCTAAATTTTCATCATCTTTTAATAAATCTAAACCGCCTTCCCAAATTTGCCTTCCAATTTCTACATGCTCTTTTGTAGTTAAACCAACTTTAGGTTTTGCAACTGACAACATTAATGGCCTTTTTTTAACACCAAAAATTTTTCTTATTCCTTCTCTACCAAATTTTGGTCCTGGAAAGGATTTTACAATTTTTTTAGTAAATTGAATATCTTCTAATCTTAAACTATCAACGGCTTTCATGCCAAAAACATTGCCTGCTATAGATGCTAAAATCTGGCTCATGTTACCTGCTTCAAAATGTTCTTCAGGGTAAGCTATCTTTATCCAATCTCCTTTAACATCAAATACTTTGGCAGCAACTTTTTGTACATGCTTAAAATGAGTAGATTTCATTTCAGACCATGTTCCAACTGAACTTTCAGCTGCAACTGCACCATAAGCTCTTTTTGGAGTTGACCATTTAGGAACTTTTACCCTAAACAATGCCACAACATCTGTAGCTTTTGGTTTATATTTCAAATCAACAAATTCTTCATAGTTAGCCATTTATATTACCTCTTTTATTTTTAAGTGATTTATTAGTTTTTATTCTTTACTAATTTTATATTTTGCAGTTTTTTTAGCTTCTTCAATAATTTTCAATGCTTTATCTTTTCCTAAAACTCTTGCCAAAATATTTTGTGGAGTTTCTAAAATATCTGCAACTACTACAATATTTCTAAATAATAATTTGCTTAAATCCCCGTTATCTATTGATCTTAAAACTGTAATCGGATAAAGAGCATGTTTATCTACCAAGTCTCTTAAATTATTTTGTTTAGGATAATTCCAGCCTAATAAAAACATATTTACACTTTCACCATAAATTTCTGATTGCCTAGAAAATCTTGAATTAGTAATTAATCCTGGTCTAGAAAATTCTCCTTCCAAATCTAAAAATCTGGCATATACATATAATGGAGTTTGAACATTAATCCAAATTCCCGGCTTAGATTTATGTTTGCATTCAATCATTATTCTTTCATCATCTTTTTCTGCAATTACATCAACTTCATGATTTATGCTTTTGCCTTGAACAAGTTGATTTAATTTTACCTTATATCCCATTCTTTCAAATAACCTGCTAATAAACTGTTCAAAAGAAAATCCCTGCTGACCTCGGCCTAGTCTTATTATGGCCCACCTGCTTTCATACCTTGATGCCGTTGGGCTGTCAACTTTTCTTAATTCTTTGAAAGCCAAGTTATAAATTATTTTTGTTGTGATTAAATCCTTAATATGGGGCTTTATTTTTAATAAAATATTTTTAGCAGTTTCTTTTTCTGCTCCTGCCCTTATTAAAGAACGCAATAATCTGCTTTCACTAAACTCAACTCTATCGCCGTTTGCCTTAATAACAATTACAATTTTAATCAACCTCTGTTAAATTAAATAGTTTAAGAGTTTTTAAGCATTCTGAAAGAATTTAAGCTAAAGCTTTTTTTATTTTTTGTAATAAATCATCTGATTCTACAGGTTTGGTTATATAATCTAGGATATTTAATCTTTGAATATCTTTATTACTAGTTTCAGAAGCACTCAATACTGTTAAAAATATTACTTTCAAATTTTTAAGTTTAGAATTGGCCCTTATCTTTTCACACAATTCAATCCCGCTCATCTCTGGCATCATGATGTCTATTAGCATTAAATCTGGTTTAGTTTTCTTTAACTTTGACAAAGCTTCTTTTGCATTTTTGGCTAAAATAACAGAATAACCTTCTTTTTCAAGCAATATTTTGATAAACTCTTGAAAATCTTTTTCGTCATCAACAGACATTATTTTCTTCTTATGCATCAATAATTAAAGTTTTTTAAAATATTTATATCTTCCTATATGGGTAGTGACGTCCTCCACGCACTAAAGTGCGTGGCTTCCAGCGTCTGTTGCCTTTGAAGGCTCATCGCGTGTAGTTCCTGCTTCTTCCAGCTTGCTTACTTTTCTAGAAAATGGAAAAGCATAGGCAAATCTGTCCACAGGCGT
>JAHIMK010000062.1 GCA_018896675.1 Nanobdellota archaeon | reverse complement strand
TCAGGCATAGAAGCAAGATAACCTTCAGTTACTATAAAATCTAAAGCTTCCTGAAGGGCAACAGCAAGACCTATATACTTTTCATCTTTCTTTTTTTCACTGTAAAATGTATTACCTTTTAAGATATCATCAATATTAACTATACTTTGAGATGGAGGTTGAGCTTTTTTAGATTCGTTAACTGGTTTTCTCACAGGTGCTTTTTGTCCAGGAGTCCAACCAGTAGCTTGAATGTATTTTTCTAAATCTTTTTTAGAAATTATTTTTGTCATTCTCAAAAATCACCCCTTATTATTTTTGACACACCAGAAATGTGAGATATTTCTTCACGTTTTGATAATAATACTTCCAGTCCAGCCTGAAGCATCTTGTTCTTATCATGAACAGGATGATACACAATATTAGGATTACTTTTAACAGCTTTACCTAAATCATAAGTTCCTCCAATTTCAAATAAAACAACATGATTATTTGGATTTTTAGCTATTTCTTTCATCTTTCTTGCTTCACGTTCAGTTCTGTCATTAAGAACCAAATCACCATCTGTAACAACAACATATGTTCTCTGTTGTCCATCACGATAATTAGTAAGATTTACATCCTCTACACTATATCCATTTTTAGGTTTAAACAAAACATTCAAAGGAGCAGTTTCTCCACTCCAGAATTGATTAACTGATATAACATCTGAACTTATTTGTGAATTTGCAAAATTATGAATTCGCATTTTAGTTTGTTTACCAAGTTGCTTTCCACCTTGATGAAGAGCATTAACAAAACCATACATTACATGACTTAACATATCCCATCTGCTTCCATCATTAGCTTTATATTTCCCAGCAGTACCTTTAAACATACTCCCAGAACTATCTAAATAAAATTCAACCATATCTGGAACATCAATATGCGAATCAACATATTCAATATCTTTAATATCACGTTGTTTTAATTCATATTCATTAAGCCTGAATGTGCCATTACCTAAATCCATCAACCAAGGCAAACGAGTTTTCTTTTGTAAAATACTAATTCTATTAAGATTAACATTACTTAATTGATCTTCAGTAAGCACTGTACTTCTTTTCAAATCCCAATATTTTTGTTTACCAACAACAACACTTTCACCTATTTTTTTACCACCAATAATATGAACTTTTGGATGATTCCTTTTATAAAATTCATGAGTTGCCAACACATCAAGATTCTTCATTTCATCAGCACTTGAATCTAAACTTCCTGGTTTGCTACTCTCAGCATCTTGAGGTAATTGCATTTCTGATGCTGCCTGTTGTAATTCATTCTCTTCTTCTTGAGCTAATTCCTGAACAAATTGTTGCTGTTCTTGTGGACTCATATCGTCAAGTAAATCTTGTAAAATATTTTGAGGAGATGCACCACTACCTGCTCCTTGCATATCAGGTCTTCCCTGAGGCATATCTTTTTGCACATAAGGACCTAAAATAGCCATAAACCGCTCAATGCCTTTATACCTATCATCGCCAGAAAAAACATCTCTAATAGCTTTTACATAAGCTTGAACACGCTCATGCTCTTTTTTATCTGTATTTCTATTAAATAATAATTTAGCACGATCAACAAGCGAAGCACCTTTTGTCTTAGGCAATTTAACTGATTTGCCAATAAGAGTACTTAATGCTTTTTCAGCAAGAGCTACACCCTTTTTTCCAGATTTTTCTTTAAAGAATTTATGTGTACTTTGAGGACCATACAAAACACCATATAATAATCTTGTAACAGTATAAAAATTAGTTTCAGAGGAAGAATCCTGTAATTCTAACAAATCCCATATGGGAATGATATCTTCTCTAACATATTCTTCTTCTTTATTATCAAGAGCAAAACGATTATCTAAAATAAAATCCTTTACTCCATTTTGAGAAGCTTGGACTTTAACAACTTGCTCTAAAGGACTAAGTTTGGGTTCAGCTTGAAGAACTCCTCTTCGAATAGCCTGATGAATTCTTTTATTATCATTATTTTCTCCTTCAACACTAAATGGTGCTTCAATAGGATGATATAATTCATGATGCAATAAGTAATGTAAAGTTTCACATACTAATTTTTCAGGATTGCCATCCCAATACTTAGCAACAATGGTTTCAAACTTTTGTCCTAAATTATTATCTTGTGCAATTTCTGCAAAGATGCTTTTAAGGTCAGTTGAAAAAGTCCAGTCACGACCATTTTGTGCAGGTCTTCGAATAACAGAGGTATCACTACGCAAAGGAAAGTCTCTCCTGACATCTTCACGCCAGTCATGTTCAGCTTCATTAAGAAGCAACTGTATATCTCTCATTTTATTACCTATTATTTTCGCGCGCCACGCGCCTTCGGCGCTACCCCAACAAACCGGCCATAATCATTTAGATCATAGTTACCGCCCAGACCGATATAATTATTAACAAGGAACAATACACGGCCTTGAGGAACAGAAGCATCACGATTTTTAAAAGGATGATAACAACCTAAGTCACCATCAGAATCTTTTGCCATTTTATAATATGATTCTAAATTTTCTTGTCCAGCAGCTCTTGCTATAACTAAAGGATTTTCCATAAATGCTTTCTTTTGATGATAACCTGACTTTGTGTCTTGAGCTGTTGAGTAAGGCATAACAACTCCAAACCTATGCGGAAGATTTAAAACTCCTTTTTTAATATCTTCAAATGAGAATAATTCAATTAAAGAACCACCAGGTAATTTTCCATCTAAAAGATTATCAAACTCTTGAGGTTCATATTTTGCACTATTATTTACAAGTCCCCCATCATAAGCTTTCATAATTCTTTCAG
>JAHIMK010000061.1 GCA_018896675.1 Nanobdellota archaeon | reverse complement strand
TAAATTATTGATTTTATAATAAGTCCTTAAAATAAAAGTAAAGAACTTATTTTTTTCTAATTCTATGGCATTATAAGGGCACATCTCATGGCAACAATAACAATTTATGCATGTTTTCTTATTACAAACAGGAAACTCTTTTTTTTGCATTGCACCAACAGGACAAACTTTTACGCAAGTCCAGCACCTCTTGCATTTATTCTCTAAAACTTCAGGATAAGCCATGACTCTTTTCAACACAAAAGAAGATAGCCAGATAGGTATTGCAATAGTACTTGGCTTTTTGAACTTAATTTTTCTTATTTTTCCTTTAACTTCAATTTTTTCTTTATCTATCAACTTCCTTTTCAAAGCAAAATTATTTGTTAATATCTTCCCTTTAAACCCAATCATTTCTTCTGCCACTAAATCTAAAGCAATAGCGTTATCTGAAGCCATGATTAAATCTAATTTAACAAGATTTCCGTTGCTAGGGCCATTTCCATCCATCCCTATAATTCCATCCATTATTGTTAATTGAGGTTTAACATTCATCCAAATATCTAATAACATATTAGCAAACTTTTCTCTGGTTTTAGTTTCAGCATGATAAGCTTGTTTTTTGCCGCCAGCAATACAACCGAATAAATTTTTCACACCCCCCGTAAACATCATTAAAGTGTGCGTCTTAAATTTTGGAAGATTAATAATTAAATCAACTTCAGATAAAGTTATTGGCAACAACATTTTTTTAGCAAAAACAGCTTTAGGATTATTAACTTCCTTTTGCAAATCACTGCTAAAACTTAACAATTCAGCATTATACTTTTTAGCAACCTTATCATAACCTACAATCTTAAAAGTTTCCTCAGGACTTTTAGTTATAATACCAAAACTTTCTCCAATAATTATTTTACAGTTTTTTTCTTTCAAAATTTTACAAACAGCTTCTAAGATACTAGGATGAGTTGTAATAGCTTTATCAGGTTTAGCAGCCATTAAAATATTTGGTTTAAGCAAAACTTTAGAGTTTGATTTAATTTTAAATCCAATTTGTTCTATTGCTTTCTTTACAGATGCATCAACTTCCTTTTGATTATAACTCTTACATTCCACTATTGAAACTTTTGACATAATTGTTAATTATTTTTTTAGTATAAAAATCTTTCATAATAAAAAGAATATCATTACAGGAACCAATAAACAACCCATCATTGCACTTTTCCTTATACCTTTTATGTTTGTTACAATTCCTAAAGCTGTTGCAGTTAACAATATTATTAATCCTATTAGGCCTGACATAATTAATACTAATCCAATAATAAAAATAATAACTATTGTACAAATTAATTTATAATTTACTTTAGAAACTAAATACGAAAATTTTTTGGAAATAAAAGGTGTTAACAATGCGGCTATCCCTCCTGCAATCAAACACACTGTTAAAAGTATAATTAAATCATTTAATGTTAAAAACTGCATTAATTTAGAGATACCTACTACAGCCCCATTCCTTGCTTTTTCTATTGAATATAAAGTTACAAAACTTATTACAAAGTTAGCAGTACTTAAGCCACCTATTAAGAAAATAAAACCCTCTCTATCAAATTTAGCAAATTGAGAAGTTAAGGCCGCTGCTTGTGACGGCCCTAACCCTGGCATGAAAGCGCAAATCCATCCTGTAACGCTTGAAAGTATTATTTCTTTAAAATTCTTTAACTTAATCTTTAATTTTCCTTTTTCTTGCTTTGGGATTTTAGTATTATTTTTCATGCTTAAAGCTAGCATACTTATTCCAAACAATCCTGAAAATAATGGTAGCAATGGTTCTTTGACTGAGTAAAGATTTAATGTTATTACGCCTAAAACTCCAGATAATATGAATATGATTATGGACCATAATTTGTTCTTATCTTTAATTATTAGAACTAAAGAGGCAAATAGTAAAAGATAACCTATGTACGGCTTTAGGATTGGATAAATTACTTTGGCTAAGTAAATGAAAGGAACTACTAAGGTTAAAGCTGTTAATAATGATAATAAGCTGCCAGCAGTGTTAATCAAAACAGCATCTTCTCCTTTGCCTTTGATAAGCATTTCATGTGCTGGTAGTACTGAAAGAGCAGTGTCTGAATCAGGCACACCTAAAAATGTTGAAGGTATACAGTTTAAAGACTCCTGGCAAACTCCCATTGCTGCTATTGTAGCTGCCAAAGTTACCGGCTGAAAATAATCTAGCAAGAAAACCGACAATGACAACATTACGGCAGTTACTGTATTAGTATGCACACCAGGAATTAATCCGCAAATAGCGCCTAAGATTACTCCTACAATCACCGCAATTATTAGCTCTAAAAACATAGAAGGTTTTTATTTAATATCCTTTTTATTTGTTTATCAAAAAAAACATAAGAATTTTCAAAAAAAATGAAAAAAAATTATTTAACTTTTAAACCTTGTAAAAAGCTAAACAAGAATTGTGGAAGATCTTTTAGATCAAATTTACATTCAGACATATAAACGCTCATTGCCTTTTCATCTAATCTTTCATAAATTTCTCCACTAAGCGTGGTCATGGAATTTAGTGGATGCTTTAAATCCAAATCCTTTTGCCCACCATAAGTATACATTCTTCCTTCTGCTTCAAAATCAAAGTAGTAAATTAATTGTTGATGGTCAAAAAAATCTAATAGCAATTCACCATTTCTTATCGGCAAGTTTTCACAAACATCTTCCATTGTAACAACACCTTCTAATTTCGTCAACATAAAATCTTTGCTTTTAGGATTCACAAATTTATGCAATGGAGCTTCTGCATCCACAGTAAACTCAAACTTCTTCCCAAATTCTTTTAAAAAATCTTTCTTCTCTATTCCAGAATCTTTTTGTCTTAGCATCATTAATCCTTTAAAGATAGCATATGGTAATGGATAGTCTGATTGCGGTATTACTAAAGTAGGAGTCTCTTCTAAAACTTCTTCTAAACAACAGTTTTCTTTTGAACAGCAGCATTTACTAGCTAATCTTGGATCCATAGGGTTCCAATAATATCCAGACATTGTCTCATGAAATCCGATATGTGGTTTTATCATTTTTTACCTCCAAATGGTTTGATTTAATGATTTATAGCTTATTTTTAAATGTTTTCTTTAATTATCGAAAATATGTTCACAAAACCGGATGAGAAATTAAATACTTGTTCTGCTTTTGGAGCTTCATGAAATGGTTAATATTAGTTATGTTGCTATTAAGTGGCTGTTCTAGTGCAGTTTACGATAAAGGTAGCATAAACATTAATTTTTGCCCTGAAGATGACTGTGAATCTCAAGTAG
>JAHIMK010000060.1 GCA_018896675.1 Nanobdellota archaeon | reverse complement strand
TTAAAGCTGAAAAAACAGAAGTTAATACACTATGTAACACTAATGATGACTGCAAGTCTGGGAAATGTGAAGAAAAAAGAATCGGCGGATTTTTCGGGCTTGGAGGAAAAATTGAAAAGAGATGTACAGAAGCAGCTTTAGTTCAAGAACAAGCTAAAGAGGCTGTTAGTGCACCATTAAAAACATCAACAGTAAATACATTACTCAGCAACTTAGGACCATTAGAAAACAAGATGCAAGAACTTGAAGATAAAGCTGTAAATGATTTACTAGTTACAAGAAATCAACTTGAAGAAAGATGTCCCAGTTGCCGTAATATTCCTTTAACTAAAGATGAAGCTTCATTAAACTTAAGAAAGAAAAATGTTGAAAAAAGGTTAAGCATCCTTAATGATATCTTAACTAACAAAGGCACATTAAGTTTAGAACAATCCAAAAAAATAAAGCAAACAATGAATTTAAACAAAAAAGTTGTTTCTGAAGTAAAGCCAGAAAGTTCAGGCTTCTTAAAAATATTTGGATTTGTAACCAAGATTATACCTACGGGAATGTTTACTCAAGTTGGTATAGCAGGAGTTGTGAATCAACAACAATCTATAGGCGACCTTGAACAAGTTTTCGAAGAACATTCTTGTCTAATTTGTAGAGACATAGAAGGATATAAAATTATTTTAAGTCAAATGTTTGATTCATTAAGAACTATTGAAAGCAAATTATGTGTTTTAAATTTAATTACTTGTCCAATTGGAGATTGGGAAGACTTAGATTAACATGAAACAAAAAATAATAATAGGGTTGGCAATTTTTATCGTTAGCTTAATAGCTCAAGGAGTTTTTGCAGCAGAATTAGATAGTACATTATCTTTTGAGATATTATCAGAAAATATAGAAGCCTATTCTTTAAATTTTGGAAATCAAGATATAATAGTTGGAAATATTCTTACTAAACAATTAATATTCTTAAACAATCAAAATAATTCAGGATTTTTTTACCTAAGAAATAATAATATTAGGAGTTTCCCCCAACAATTTACATTTATTTCTCCAAGGATTAATGAAATAAAATACAATTTAATTCATTTTGAATCATTAAGTGAATTCCTTACAAATGAACAATTAACAGCATTTGGTGTTGAAGAACAAGGTTTTTTCTCGTTAGTATCAGAATTAGATTCAAAATCCATTACTATCAATGGTACAAAGATTGATGCTTTACTTCTACCTGATGATGGTAGCAAATTAATAACTGCATCTAACGGCAATTTTGGATCAAAGGAATTGCCTGTAAATTTAAAATTCAAAGAAAGAAACTCCAGTTCTGAAAATCTTCAAGATGTAGCTGGAGGAGAAGCTGAAGTCCAAAGCGGAGAAATAGGATGTATTGATAATGATGATGTTAGTAGTCTTACCAATCTAGATTTAGAAGAGAATAGCCCTTCTTTTGTCAGTTATATATTTAAAAAAAATGGGGAATTAACAAGTATTACTATCCCTGACTTTTGTGCAGAATCTATAATTGAACAAGGAAGAACATTAAGTAAACTCTATGAAGCTGAATGTAGTGCAGATGGATTGCCAACTTATAGGGAAGTTAATTGTAATTGTAATAATGGCGCTTGTATAACTGAAAATAAAATTCAAAGATACTGTATAGATACTGACCCTCTAACTTATGATGTAGAAGAAGAAGAAGAAGAAGCAATTGAAAATGAGGGAATAGAAAATAGAGCTAGTGGCCAAATAGATATTGACAAAGGAAGTGGAAAAACTCCGGCAGAAGGATTTACTATTACATTTGGTTCAAAAGGAACTACCATGGGTTATTATGCTGCTACAGAGGGTAAGGAATTTGGATTATGGGAAGATTATTGTGCTGATGAAAAAACTTTAGTAGAATATTATTGTACTAATGATGAAACTACCATGTTTAGAACAGTTATTTGTCCTAAAGGATGTTCTAATGGTAAATGTATAGAATTACCTTATTGTTTTGAAACAGATGGAGGAAAAACAATAGAATATAAAGGAATAACTAAAGCTGTTAATAGTTCAGAAAGCTATCATAATTTAGTTGATGAATGTGTAGATAGGAATACTTTAAAAGAATATTATTGTGATAAAACAAGTGTTTTAACTGGTTTTAATTCTGAAAATATCGCTTGCGGAGAAGGTAAAGAGTGTAATGATGGTAAATGTACAAATATAGAAACATGCATTACAGATGATGATTGTACTGATGGACAAACTTGTATAGGTGGAGTATGTGCACATGGCTATGTTACCGCATGCTTCATAGATCAAAAATGTCCACAAGGTTATGAATGTACTGGAGAGCCAGGAAACATTGGACAATGTGTTCCAATTGAAGAAGTAGAACTTCTAAAATGTAGTTCTTGCATTACTGAAAGACCATATGATGTTTGGGTTTGGGAAGGAGAAACTTGTGCAATAGACGAAACCAAATATGAAGAAGAGATTTTAAGTTGTCAAAAAGGAAGCTATTGTGTTGAAAATGATATGCTTGGTCCACAATGTAGTGTAGAATCATTAGATACTTGGGAACAAATATATGGAGCTTTTTTAAGAATACAAATTTGGGCTAAATGGCTTAATACCCTTATACCTCCATCAATTGGTGTAGCTCAAGACGATTCTTCAGAAGGTCGTGTATGGCAAGCAGGAATGAATAGTGTTAGTCAAGGACTTAACAGCATAGATAATGCTATAAGTGCAGC
>JAHIMK010000059.1 GCA_018896675.1 Nanobdellota archaeon | reverse complement strand
ACGCCTGTGGACAGATTTGCCTATGCTTTTCCATTTTCTAGAAAAGTAAGCAAGCTGGAAGAAGCAGGAACTACACGCGATGAGCCTTCAAAGGCAACAGACGCTGGAAGCCACGCACTTTAGTGCGTGGAGGACGTCACTTATATTATAGCAACTTTTAAATATAATCTAATTTAGCGTTATTTAACATGAACACAGTAATGTTTACTAACATGAAAAGTGGAAAGAATCTTAGAGATATATATAGAGTTAATCAATTAAGAAAAATTTTAGATAATAAAGGCCATTTATATGCAACTAAAAAAGTAGATGATTTAGAAAAAATAGTTAGTGGCTTACATAAAGACAATCCTAAAAGAATAATCTTGGATAGTGGTGATGGAGGAGTAACTGTTTTCTTAAGCTTGTTAAAAAAATATTGGCCTGAAAATAGAAAACTGCCACAATTTGGACTAATACCAGGCGGAACAATAAACATACTTTCAAAACAATGCAAAGTTAAAAAACCAAAAAAATATCTAAATGAAATAATTAATGCAGAAGATGATGAGCTTTATTTACAAGAGATTGATATGTTAAGAGTCAGAGATGATAGGGGATTAGAAAGTTATGGTTTTAATTTTGCTTTGGGAGCGCCGATAACATTGCTAGAAGAATATTATAAGCATAAACGATTAAAACTATTGAAAGTGGGATGGATAGTGGCAAGAATTATTTTTTCAACAATGTTTAGACAAAAGTATTATGATATTTTTGCAAAACAATACCCTTTAGAAGTAAAAGTAGATGTTAATGGCTGCGAAAAAGATTATTCAAGAGATTATTTAGGAGTAGTATTTCAAACTATTGAATCATTAGGCATGAAATTTTCAAAACCATTCTATAAAGCCCAACAAAAGCCCAAAACATTTCATGCAATGGGTACAGGTATGGAAATGAAAGATTTCTTATATTATGCATTGCCATTTTATTTTGGAAAACCAATCCCTAACATGCATTTAGATGTACAAACTAATAAAGTTACAATAAAATCCGAAGAACCAATCAAATACCAAGTTAATGGCGAATTAGATTTAATGGGTAAACCTTATTTTGCAAATCAAATGATTGTTGAACATGGTTTAACAATGAATATAATCAAAGCCTCTCCAAAAAGAAAATCTTAATATAATTCACAACAGATATAATACTTATGCAAAAAATAAAAATACTTAACAGCAAAGAAATTAAGAAAATCCTGAAAGAATTAGAATACTTTGGGTTTAAAGATAAATTAAATTATGCTTTCTTAAAAAATAATGACGATAAAATATTTTTATTAAGCAAAAAATTTGGTGAAATAGATACTGCTCGATTAAGGATAAATAATCTGGGGCTTTATTTTGGCAAACAGGAAAAATCAGGGATAAGGCTTACTATAGAAGGCACACAATTAATCAAACCAAGTAAAAATGTAATAGAGTTAGATGATAAACAAATAAGACAATGGATATTAGGCAAAGATTTGGAAATAAAAAGTGAAGCAAAAGGTTTCTTGGTCATAAAAAATAAAAATGACTTCTTTGGCTGTGGAGCTTATAAGGATGGAAAACTGTTAAATTACATACCTAAAAACAGGCGTTTAACAAGCAAAAATATCGACTAAAACCTTAAAATTAAGAAAATATTTATAAATCAAATATACTCTCCTAGAAATATGGACCTAAATGACTTAGAGAGTAGACTTAAGAGGGCCTTTAATGAAATTTCTAAATTTCATGATTCCACAAATTTAACTGAATTTGATGAATGTTTCAAACTCGGATTTAAAGAGTATATTGATGGGAACTATGTTTTAGCCAAAAACCTATTTAATCAAGCTTTAGAGAAATCAGAATTAAAAACTCATAAAATCTCCTCTTTGCAGATGCTGATTAATTCCAATATTGAATTATTTAACAAAGAACCAACTGAAAATGAATTTAGAAGTATTTGTAAATATTATGAACAATTATTAAGTTTAAAAGAAACTACAGAATATTATAGTAACTATCTTTCTTTTTTATCTAATAATTTGAGCAATCATCAAATTTTTATGGATGATGAAGCAATAAAAATTGCTGAAAGGGCGACTTCTATATTTCCCTTTAATTTAGAATTAAATGATTCATTGTTTAAATTATATGGTTTGGTTGGAGAAACAGAAAAAGCTTATGATGTAATGGTACATACATGTAAACTAGCATATAGAGATCCTAATTTTTTATATTCAATATTCTTTGAAAAATTATTTGAACCAGCTCCGAATAGTAAGGATTCTAAAACAATTCCTATAAATATTTTAATGGAATACAAGGATAAGGAAATATTATCCGATTCATGGCTTTTGTATAATTATGCTGACTTAGTTAAAAAAAGTGCAATTGGCCAAGAGCAATTTGCTTATTGGTTATTTACGCGAGTCTTCAAATTAAATCCAAATATAATGAACCTAAAGACTAGCTTATTTGAAGCATATAATGAAGCTTTATTATCGACTAAAGATGAAAAATCAAGAATGGATTTGCAGATTCATTTTGAAGATTTTGCTAAACAATATAGTCTAAATAATGATCCTGAATGGAAAAATTTATGGAATATTTATTATGGTAACGAAGGTAATGATCCTGAATATGATTTTATTGATGAAGATCCGGATGATGAAGAAAAATTACCTTTCAAACCAAGCATTCCAGATAAAAATCCATTCAAAGTAGAAATATTAATGCCTAAACAAATTAAAGAAAAGTTAGATGATTTTATTATTGGCCAAGAAGAAGGCAAAAAAGCAATTTCAGTAGCATTTTATCAACATTTGTTAAGAATAAGCAATAAAGTCAAAGGTGTAGAGAAAAGCAATATTTTAATATTGGCACCAACTGGCTGTGGAAAAACATATATTGCACAAATAGCTTCACAAATATTTGATTGGCCTTTTGTTATAGGGGATGCGACAAAAATTACAGATGCAGGTTATGTTGGTATGGATACTGAAGATTTATTATCTGCACTTTATACACAATGTGAAGGAAATCTTTCCAAAGCTGAAAAAGGGATTATTTATCTTGATGAAGGCGATAAAATAAGAGTAAGGCAGGGTATTGGAAAAGATATTGGTGGCGAAGGTGCTCAACAACAATTATTAAAATTAATTGAAGGTTCTAAAGTTCATGTAGAAATAAATAAAAAAACGAGGGAACATATAATTATGGACACCTCAAATATATTATTTATTGTTGGTGGAGCATTTTCTGATACAATGATGGGTGAAGATTTATACAGTAAAGTTGATGAAAAAAAGATAGGTTTTGGCCTTTGTAATGAAGAAAAAACTTATGCTAAAGTTATGAAAAAATTAACAGATAAAGATTTACATAAGTATGGATTTATACCAGAATTTGCAGGAAGACTGCATCATAGGATAATTTTAGACTCCTTAACTAAAGAAGATTTGCGACAGATATTGATTAAGCCTAAAAATGCCTTATTATCTCAGTATGAGAAAATCTTCAATGCTTCTGGAATAAAATTAGAAATAACAGAAGATGCATTAGACAATATCGCTGAAAGGTCATCAAAATCCTCTTCAGGAGCAAGAAGTTTAAGATCTATTTGTGAACAGATATTTTGCCACTCTTTATATGAAATGTCCGGAACTGATAATAAAATCTTAAAAATTAACTCTGAATATATAGATTCAGTCCTAAACATTTGATACTAAAAACGCAAAATTTAGCCATTACAGGCTTTCTAAACACGAAACATAAGATTTATATATATGTAACTACTAGTTAATAACAACAAAATGAACCTAGAAGACAAGCTAATAGGAAAATTGCATTCTGCTCAGGAAATAGATGAGGAAGAGCTTTTAATAGTTCTTGGAGCAAGTGAAGATAAGATTCCTGAATATAAGACAAAGTTAGATTTATTGGAAGCTGAATTTGAAGTTTATATGGAAGCAAATGATATTCCTTATCATGATGCTAAAAAATTAGCTTTAGGATTGAGAGATTTCTTATGGAAAGATAAAAAGAATAGATCTACTAGAGATTTTTTACTTCCAGATGTAATTGACACAGAATTGGCTAATAAAGAAGAAAAAGTAAGGCATTGTGTAGGTTCAACTGCAAAATATTGGGTATTAGGTTCTAGGTTTGGTTTAAAACAATCTGTATTATTAAGTCCAAGTCATATTTATTCAAGAGTTATTTTAGATGATAAATCTACTAGAACATTATTAGACTTAGAAAATACTAGAGCTTCAGGAAAAATTAATTTTGATAATTATTTTGATACTAAAGAATTTGGAATTGAAGGATTATTAGTTGCAACTTTGCTTAACAGAGCAGATCAAAAAAATAAAGAAGGTAATTTTTTAGGTGCTTTAGATGATTATAATCAAGCCGCTAAATTTGAAGCATTAAAAGATGAATCTTTTTATAATAAAGCTATACTAAAATATACCCATGGATATTATGAAGATGCTTTAGAAGATATTAATAAAGCTTTAGAATTAAATTATAATTGGATTAATAATTCAAATTTTCATTATAATAAAGGTTTAATTTTATTAGAATTAAAGAAATCAGAAGAAGCATTAGAATGTTTTGAAAAAGCTATAGGAATTAATAATCAAGAATTTGAAGAATCTAAAAAACCAAATGAATTTGAAGAAACAAATGAAAAAAATATTGATTGTTTTGTTAGTATAGTAAGAGCAAAGAAACAATTGAAAAAATTTGAAGAAGCAATAGCAGACTATAGTTGGTTAATGATTATTGATGAAAAAAATAAACCTCATTATTTAATGGAAAGAGGAAAATTAAAAACCCAAGCAGGTTTGCAAGATATTGATGGAGCAATAAAATTAAATCCTAAACTAGAAAATATTTTTCTTAAGTAAACCAAGATTTGATTTTCTCACTAAACTTAGGTTTGTATTCCATCCCAATTGCAGCAGCAGCTACTTTACGATAAGCAATACTAGCCTTAGAAAAAGGGCTGTATAATAAAATAGGAATCTTTCTAGATATGGATTTGGGAACATTCTCATCTTCAGGGATAGAACCAATAACTGGTACGCCTAAAGATTCTTCAATTTTCTCCTTACTAATTTCAAAACTTTTGTTTTTAACTTTAGCTAAAACAATTCCAATGATTGGCACTTTTAACATTTTACAATAACTTACACATTTAGCAGCAGCAACAACTGCAGGATATTCAGGGTTAGTAACTAACAAAATTCCGTCAGAAACTGTCATTGTTGCAACAGATTCCAAATTGAAACCGCCTGCTGCATCCAAAATTACATAATCATATTCTTGAGTTAATTCTTTTAACAAACCAGCATAGTGCTGTACGACTTTCTTAATATTGTCTTGCATTTTATGAATATTCTTGTCTCTTTTGTCAATAGCAATAGATGCAGGAATAATATCTAAATTATCATTAAAATGGTGTATTGCCCAATGATGGGAAAAGTCTTTTTTAATAATGTCATAAATAGAAGCTTCAGGATACAATATGTTAAAATGAAATCCTAAAGATGCTGTTGTAACATTTGTGTCAATGGCCACAACTCTTTTATTCAAGTCAATAGATAATGCTACGGCTAAATTTGCACTAGTAACTGTTTTGCCTACTCCTCCTTTTGGAGAAATAACGCCTAGAACAAAACCTTTTTTCTTGATTATTTTCTTTTCTTTGGATTTTTTAGGAGATTTTTTCTTACTCATTTTTTAATATGGCGCTCCATATGTTCAACAATTTTATTTAAATCGCCACCTCTTTTTTCGTGTTTAATACGATTCTTCATATTTAATAATGTCATCTTCTTAATTAACTTTTTCCTTCCATTTCTGAATGATTTATCGCTGATAGTATGGTTATCATAAAGCTTGGAAAGATATTTCAAGTCATGCTTAATCTTTTCTAATCTTCCATCTATCTTTCTTGGAATAAATCTTCTGTAACCTCTAAATTCCTTGCAGTAATCTTCATCATCTCTTTGTCTCTTTCTTCTCTTCAATAAGAATATTATCAAGAGTAATAATAATATCAGGGATGAAATTATATAAATTATTCTTTTATAGAAATTACTTATGTAAATTATTAATTCTTCAGCTTCTTCTTTTGTTACAACATTTATGTAATCATCATCACTTTCTTTTTGTTCTTCATATGTCACTTCTGCCCTTACAATGTATTCGCCAGGTTGGGCAGCTTCAGGAACCATTATTTTCTTAGTTATCTTTCTTCCTGGAACCAAGTCTGTTACATCATATTTTGATGCCATTAGTTTTTCGTCTAATGTAAGTATCAATATCTTAACAATTGCGTTCTCGAGTTTTACTTTTAATCCAGGGATTGTAATTTCCACTGCTGCTAAACCACCTATGGCTACTGTTTTGTAAGGTGGAGGTACAGTTGCAATTATTGGAGGTAATATCCTATCACCTATAATTATTGGTTTTTCTTCTTTCACTACCGGTGATGGAGTAACACTTGGAGCTCCACCGCCAGCGCCGCCACCGGGTGAAGGAGTGGGTGTAGGTGTAGGTTCGGCAGCGGCTTCGGCAGTGAATAATTGTGTAGCTCCACTTTTCTCAGTACCCCAAAACACTACTACTTTAAACCAGTAGTTAGTACCAGCTACAAAGCCATTATTATCACATGTGAATTGTGTCACCCAACTTTTTGTTATGTTTATCCATTTTGCCCCCATTCCATAGCAGATATCATCAATTCCTCCACATTCATTATTTTGAGTATCAACAATACAATATTCATAATGATATTCATAATCTGCAGTCCCTTCATTAGTAATTCTTACATCAGCAGTAATTCCAGGAATAACTTTATCACTAATACCTATTATAGTAACTTCTGCAGGACTAGATTCAAGCTCCCAATAGTCACTTTGTTTGTTGGTTATACCATTGACTATAGTTGTAACTACAGTTTCCCAGATACCATCAGTTTGTGAGGAAGTTGTCGTAAAGTTATATGCATAAATTCCAGTTTCTTCCCAAGTCATTGTGACATTTAACATTAAATTTCTATTAGGATCATACAATGTTACAATTGGGGCACTATCAGCATCTTTTGGCCTACCTAAATAATCAGTAATCCATGCCTTGATTCTATATTGGGCGCCTTGAGCAATTTCTCCGAAGTCACTAATCCTTACATTAAACATTTGGCTTAATGTTTGATTAGTCAATCCAGCATCTGTTAGTGAAATAAAGAATGGTACATGTAAGTTAATTGTTGATTCATTTGTTAAAGAACAATTCCAATAATATGTTCCTGAAGATTGATTTAGGGATGTACTCCAAACAGCATATACACCGCCAGATGAAATAGTAGTTGTAGCATTATAAATACTTGAGTTACTTTGAATGATATTACATTCTGCTGAAGAAACAGTTTTTTCATTCCCTAATAAGTCTCTTGTTAAAACCCATAGTTCAGCGCTATATCCTGGTTCAGTATAAGCAGTTGCAACATAATCTACTAAGAAAGCCCCAGTAGCATTGCCTTGATAGAACATATTATTTAGGATATAAGTTAGGTTGTAATCAATATCATATAATTTATTAAGTATTTCAGTAATATTTTCTAATCCTGAAATATTTATTCTAATTGATTGAGTGTCAGTATAAATATTAGTAATGTCAGTTTGTAACGCAGGTATTTGAGTTGTATTTAATGATAAAGTTCTTGCTTGTATGTCTGTCACATTATTTTGTATATTAGTTAACATAGTGCAGATATCATTAGTGACATTAGTACAATTGAAATAATCCAAAATACTTAGAGTATTAGTGTAAATATTGTTAGTCGTACTATTAATTATATTCAATAAATTATTAATATTGCTAAAAGTAGTATTAATCCACCAATCAGCACAATCTCCATCTTGCAAACAAGCTTGCAAGCTTTCAGCAACAGATTGATTGTAATAAGTTAAATTTCTTGAAGTATAGTTCCATACAAAAACTGCTATCTGTTCATAATCAACTGTAGCAACTGCACCAGTAGATTGTGTTGAAACTAAAGTAAAACCAGTATATGAGGTGCTGGATATACTGCAACTTGAGTTTACATAGTATACACTAGCACTTGCAGGCGTTGTCCAAGTGTAATTATACATTCCAGTACCGATGTTTGTCATGTTACCCGAATGTGTGTAACTACTCATAAGATCTTTAATTGTAATTCCTAAAGTTCCATCACAATCAGTAATAGTTCCATCAGAAGATCTTACTAAAGCTACAATAGCTGCATCAGTTAAAATAGCAATTGGAGTTGCAGCCTCCATAGTAATAGTTGGATAAGCAGAACCGCTTCCTCCTGGAACATTCTGTGAACTAATAGTAATTATATTGGATATATATTCATTTGAACCCATAGTACAATTGGCAGTTGCAATAAAAGTAGATTGATAGCTTAATGAGGTTGTAAAATTGTATTTTCCAGTTTCTGTTAATGTCATAGGCACACCATAATGTATTATAGAATTATCTAAACTGTCTTTAATTGTTAATCTTAAATTGCCAGTACAATTAGTCAATAAATTGTTTGAATCTTTTACTAATGCAGATACGGCAAAATTAGTATTAGTATTTATTATGCTAGGTGCAGTGATTTCAATCTTAGGAGTTCCTCCTCCTGGAACATTTTGTGTGGAAAATTCGGTAATCCCGCTATAATCTGCGCCTGATATGGTGCATACGACAATTGCCAAGTAAGTTGATTGATTTGGAGTGGACCAAGTATAATTATATTGGCCAGTTCCAAAATTAGTCATTGGAGCACTTGAAACTGCATTAGCACCAGCCAAGGTATCTCTAATAGTTACTTGAGGAGTTGAATTACAATTTACAGGTACTCCTGAACTTGATAAAGTTAAAGCAGCAATGTCAAAGAAAGTATTAATGTTAATTACGCTAGGCCCTGTTACAATAACTTCAGGATTTGCTGAACCGCCTCCGCCTATGCTGACCATGAAAGCCAAATTATCATGTACTTCATTTCCAGAATAAGTAGCATCTATATCTACTAAATAAGTTCCTTCTGGAGCAGAGCTAGGCAGTGTAAAGTTATACTTAAATCTACCAGTACTTTGTTCTGTAGATTGTCCTTGGGAAATTATTGAATTATTAGGGTAATATACAGTAATATTAACTATTGAACTAACTAAAGCTCCGCTTGAGTCAAGAGTTGTTGAAAATATATCTACTCTGTCCCCAGGACTATAACTTGATCCTACATCATCATAAATGTTTAATGGTAAACCTCCAGAACCTCCTGAACCACTCCCTGCAGTAATACCAGCTAAATCAATATAACCTCCAGCAGTGCTGAACGAGTAAATATAGCCGTCTTCAAAAGTAATTGATGATGTTGGATCATAAATACATCCTCTAGCTGTATCATTACCTATAATCAAATCAACATATAAGGTATAAGCATTACCATCTACAGTAGTTACTACTTCTGATAAATTAGCTTGCATATAATCATAAATATCATTCATACTTAAGCAGCTAGTAGCGCCGTTGGTCAATGTAATATTTCCGCCATAACTATAAACTGGCTTCATTTCATATCCAGTCATGTCTTGTACAAAAATAATCGCTCCAGTGCCATAATTAATAGTATAGTTGGTTGTTTCAACAAGTTTAATGCCGTTTGCAAATATTGCAAAGAATTCACTTTGTGTTACGGGATGATTATTAATTTGTCCAAAGCCATTCCAGGTTGTATTAATTTCATCGCCATATGAAACAGTATAAGGAGCAATATAATTAACTCCTCCTAAATTCAATGCGCTAGATTCACTTCTATTTGTAAATGGATTATTTGTTAATTGTTTTGTTTCTACTGTCCTTGCTGCAAATGATTTTGCTTCTGATACAAAAGTTTTGCCATACTTTTTTATTTTAACAGTATAAGGATTGAAACTTGTTATTGCTTCTCCAGATTCAGATTTTTCGACTTGCCATGTAGGCATATATTGCTCTGAAATTAATCCTATTGAATTTGAAAGTAAATTAAATTGGCTGTCTCCAAAATTGTCTAATGCAACAATACTTACATTAGCTAATAAATTTCCAGAAGCATCTGTAAATGTAGGCAAGAAACCATAAGCTTCTTTAATTGTAACTGCACCAGTTCCATTGCCGCCGCCAAAGTTCCAATCATATGTTCTATCCCATTGCGTGTTAATTAATTGTACTCCTCTTCCATTAGCAGTTGCAATAATGTCTTTGCCATTATAATCAAAAATGGAATTTGTAATTATGGTATCTGTATTATTTGGCATATCGCTTGTAGTTTGTACAGCACCGCCATTTTGTTCTTGATGATAAATTTGTAAATTATTTAATATAGGCATATTACATCCAGCAATAATACCATATCCTGAAGCTGCTGTAGAATTAATTCTATTAATTTTCATATCATCTATTGTTACATTACTTGTATAGATGAACTGTCCCCTAGTTGCTCTATCAAAGATTGTTTTCTTAATAGTTAATGATGTATTAACTTCTGAATATCCTTCATCACTTCCGCAAGCGCCCCTATAAATAAATCTGCCCCATTCATTGCCAACATCAGCAACATAACTATCATAGAATGCAATTTCTCCTCCAGAAACATCTAATAAAATATCATTGCTTTGGTTTGATTGGAATTTGATACTTACACCTTCTTGCGGAATATTATCTGCAACACCTCCTAAAATTATACGCCCGCTTTGATTAACTATTAATTGTGGCATATTCGCAGAAGAGAAAGCTAAAGATTCTCCTTTACTTTCTACAGTAACAGGAAATGTTCCATTCCCTATAGCCAACCTAGATTTAATAATATAGTTTCCAGATGCAGGATTAGTTACTGCACAAACTCCTCGTGCCCCTCTAGCGAATAAGTAGATTTCATAGAACTCTATTGGATTTGAAGGAGTTCCGTAAGTCGTATTTCCAATAATAGTAATTGTATCTGTTGTATTATCATATTCCATAGGGAAGTTTAATGCATATGCATAACCTGGATCTTGAGCACATAAGTCTAAATCAAATTGCCAAGTATCTGATAATGTTGAATTTTGAGTCCCAGTACTGGCTTTAACATTCCATTTATAAGTTGCTGATTCTAAGTCGCTCCATAAATAGTTTGTGACATTTACTCTTCCTAAGAATGTAGTTCCATTTGCAGTATCTCCATAGACATAATAACTTGTAGCTCCTGTAGAAGGAAACCAAGATAAGACTATAGGTGAACTTACTTGTGTGGAAGCATTTGGCGGACTTTGTAATAGTGGTGCATCTGGAACGAAAACATAAGGTTGTATACTGATAAATATAGAGTTATCGTCATTAAATAAAGTTCCTTCATCCCAAGTATAAGCTAATGTAGTTATACTGAGATTACTATTTTCACCATATGTTGCATCAACATAACTGCCCAAGGTTATATTTCTGGAAGCACTCACAAAATTAGGTCTTAAAGAACTATCTATTGTATAATTGGTCCAAATAGTATTGTCAGTATTGATAAATGAATATTCTTGCCAGATTGGATAAGCTTGATTATTATCATCTGTAAAGTTAATAGTGCTTTCACCAATAGTTAAACCCGTTCCAGACCAATTATAATGGATTAATAAATCAATTTGTTTTAATTTTTCATATCTGATGTCAGAAGGTTTGCTTAAAGTGTAGATATAACTATTAGAGCAACTTGAACCTGTACATGTTAAAGCGTTAGTATCATTCATCAAAGATCTTTCAGTTCTTGTGTCATTTGTTCCACTTCCAATTAAAATATAACCTCCTGCTTGAGGACAAGTGATATTTATTCCAAATCCTTTTGTTTTACTTGAATTTAATGCTCCTAAAGGCCAAGTTATTTCTCTTGTAAATTGATCCCAAGAACCGCTATAATTAGAACCATTACATCCTGAAGCAATATATAAGCTAACATTCCATTCTCCAGAACTTATATCTTTGTCGCCATTATTAGTAACTGTAAAATTAAATCTTTGGGTTTCATTAGGTATTGCAGACCTTGCTTTCCAGCTACCTATTGATTCTATGTTGAAAGAAAGTCTGGATTCATTGGTATAATTAATTGTATAAATATCAAATGCTTTTTCTTCATATAAATTTCTTGTACCCCAAGTTAAATTATACCTTAAGGTGCCACTGCCTGCATAACTAGATGGAGATAAAATTTTATAACTAATTACTTTATAACCTCCAACAACAATAGTGCTAAAATCATTTGAATCAAATCTTATTTGACGATTAGGAATATCTGTAGTACCTACAGAAGAAGTATCCATTGTTTGAGAATAAGCAGTCCATCCTGTTGATATTTGTTCTACAAAACTAACAGAACTAGCTTCACCACATCCTTTATTATGAACTACTAATCTTGAATAAAATTCTTTATTATTATCAACCACTGTTGGTGTTTCTCTAATAACTTCTAAAATAGGGATTGTATTTGAAGTTTCAATTTCTGAACTATGGTTCTTTATTTTATTTATATTTGGATACGTGTAATTAACAAATGCATAAATAGTGGCATTAATAGGGGTTTGATCTGAAGTAATATTAAATGCCAAAGTGTAATTCCCAGGAGTAGTTGCATTAATTTTTTGCATTCCCAAACTGCTCCAACCTGAAGGAACGTTTAAGGATACATTATAACTAATAGTATCATTGAATGGATGATAAATAGTTACATTAAAATATTCAGTACTTATATTACACATATAATTTACTGTTGAACTTGTTATCATTATGTTTTTAAATATCAAACTTTCGAACCTGCTGTCTTGTTTATCTTCAGAGATGTATGCCTTCATCACATAATCTCCCTGTGTCCAATCCGTGGTATTAATATCTGTAAAATTGACTTCCATGTTTGTTGACGCTGTAATTGTAAAGTTTTGTTGTCCAGAATAAATTACTGCATTAGAAGAGCTAGTTATGTTCAACGTTACATTAATATTGTATTCTGTTGCTAATGTGTTGTCAACTTTCACTGTTATGTTTATGAATTTTTCAGTAGTTTCAATTCCCGTGGTTTCAATTTCATCAACTTTAGCAACAATGTCTTTAATTTTGACATTAGGTTCAAAATAAGCTTTCATAGTTGCGTTAATAATTTCTAGATTTTGCTGTCCAATGTTAGTTATTT
>JAHIMK010000058.1 GCA_018896675.1 Nanobdellota archaeon | reverse complement strand
TGCCTATAAGACTCAAGGCGAATGGATAAAATACTGGAACAAATTTGAAGACAGATGGTTTCCTTCAATGCCAGAGCTTTATCAGGTATTCAAGCATATAACAACAGATTCTAAAGTTAATGAAAAATTACTTACTTCCTTAAGAAAGGATTTTGAAAAGAGAGGGCTTTTGTGTAGCACGAGAATAAATTACAATCCGGATGATGAACATGCTAAGATTATACATAACTTAGGCTCTAAATATCAAAAAAAGCCTATAGACTTAGAAATACCTGTTTATTGGGGAGAAAGAATAGAAGATGTCCTTAAGCAAAGTAAAGGCTTTAATTATTTGAGGCAGTTATTGCAGACAGAAGATTCAGAAGAAGAAATCATTCAAGTTTTTGAAAAATTGAGAAATAAATCTAAAGGCAAGATAAAGATTTGGACACCGCCTTTTGACAACAACACTTATGCTACACGTTTACAGAGACCAGAAAGGGCAGTTTCGCTTGACTGTTATTGTAGTGGCTTCCGTATTTTTGGTGGCTTTAGCAACATCGACATCTATGGCTGTTCCCGTTCGGTGGCTGTGAGCGCAGCGAGCCTCAGGGCGCGTTAAAAATTAAATAAACAATAAACGAAAAAAACAAACATCTAACAAAATGCAAGATTTATTACTACAAATCCAGGAAACAGTAAGAGCTTACAGGGAAGCCAGGGATAATTTGGAAAACCTTAGTTTGCAAAGAATAAAAGAATTGCATTCATTGTTCACTTCAGAAGATTATACTTTGCAGTTTTTGAACAAAGAGGCAAAGGGAAATTTAACTTCATTGGTTTCAAAGCTGGAAGCAAGAATTCCAAAACAAATTTCAGATTTAAGATATATTGTAATGCCAAGAGCAAGTAATTATGCTAAAGGAGTCAAAGCCTTAAAAAATGATTGTTTAATAGATTCATCAAATGCTCAACCAACTTTTAGTTATCATGTTGATCCAAAAAATTCATCATTATGGGCAATCACTCCTAGACCATTAACATTTGAGGAAAATATCAAAGCAAGAGTTGATGATTATGAAACTTTGTTTGATGAAAATGGCAATGAAAGAGATTTAAATTTAAGAACAAGATTGTTCAATACTTATTTAGATTCTTGTACTGGCATTGCTTATAAAGCTAAAACTACTAAGTTCAAGATTGTGACTGAGTGCAGTGAATTGATTAACATTGCAAGCAATTTTAATGAACATTATTTGCCAATAGATTATGGTTCAATAAATGGCATTGAATTGGATAGCAGTCAAGGTATTTATAATCAATTATTGACTCCTAAACAGATTTTAGAGCATCCAGCTTGGAATGAATTTATTAAGGATAAATCGTTGTTAAAAACTTATATTGATTTGTTTTTCAAGTTAAAACCAGGAGATGGAAAAATGCGTTTTTGGGTTAATAAGGAAACAAAAAAGAACGAATTGCGGGCGTTGTATGTTAACGGTATTGATAGCGATTCGTATGCTAATGGCAACTACGATCTTTATTACAGTGCCTCTTTTCTCCGAGTAACCCAGAAAGCGCCTACGGCGCTTTCTCGCGAAAAATTTTAAAATTAAAACTAAAAAACAAATTAATCAACAAAAATATAGCCGCTAACTTTTTAAACTTATAACTCAAAATTTAACAAATGCTAACACTATTCAACGAAGGAAA
Source organism: Nanobdellota archaeon (assembly GCA_018896675.1). GTDB lineage: Archaea > Nanobdellota > Nanobdellia > SCGC-AAA011-G17 > GW2011-AR17 > JAHIMK01. Next base: position 3,424 of record JAHIMK010000058.1, on the reverse strand, counting down.
AGCAAAAATTTATGCAGCAAAAGGAACTATTTCATCTAAACTAGAAGTATTCTACAATCCTGCAATGAAACTCAATAGGGATATCTGCATTTACATAATTAACAAACTAAAACCTAAAACTATTTGCGAAGCAATGGCTGCAAGCGGAGTAAGAGCTATAAGATTAGCTTTAGAAACTGATTCTAAAGACATAACAGCAAATGAAGCTAACCTAAATGTAATTAAAACTATAGAAAAAAACATCAAACTAAATAATGTAGAAAACAAAGTTAAAGTTACATCAGAACATGCTCAAATTCTATTAAGAAATAATAAATATGATTATGTAGACATAGATCCTTTTGGACCTCCAACACCTTATATTGAAGATTCTCTTAATGCACTAAATAAAAACTCCATATTAGCACTTACAGCTACTGACACGTCTTGTTTATGTGGGAGGTATGTAAAGGCATGTGAAAGAAAATATCACTCCAGATCGCTTAAATGCGGCTTTGAAAAGGAAATTGGCTTAAGGATAATAATTGCCACAGCACAATTGATAGCATTAGAAAAAAATATTTCTTTGATACCAATATTCTCACATAGCTCTAACCATTATTTAAGGACATATTTGCAATATAAAGATGTTAACATAAATGAAAAAATAGGTTATCTCTTATATTGTCCTAAATGTTTGAAAAGAATAACTTCTAAAGAAACTAAAGAAAAATGTTGTAACCAAGACATGTTATATGCAGGACCTTTATGGTTAGGAAACTTATGGGATAAAGAATTAACAAAAGATTTTGAATTAATCAAATATATTAAAGAAGAAAGTGAAATAGAATCAGTAGGATTTTATGATACACATAAATTAGCCAAAGTTTTTGAAAAATCTGCTCCTAAAATAGATGTTTTAATTGAAAAAATTAAAGATAAAGGTTACAAAGCTTCTCGTACACATTTCAAGCCAGAAGGTATTAGAACTAATGCTCCATTAGAATTAATTAAATCATTTCTTTAAAATATCTTTATGTTCTTGCATTGATTTTTCTAAAGCTAACTCTTCTTTAGATTTGAAAGTTTTTTTCTTTATAGGAGTTTGTTGTTGGAACATAGGTTTTGTAATTCCTTGAACAGGTTTTTGAGAAATGTTAGGTTTAAATTTAGGGAAAGGTTTAGCCGTTTCATTAGTTTTGCCTTTCAGCTTTATCAAACCTTTTTTGTAAGCGAAAAAAGCTCCACCAATCAAAGCTAAAATAATAATTATAGGCCATAAGAAACTCATGAATGAACTTCCTTCATCACAATCTTCAGGACAAGTATCTTCTTCTCCTGCATCACAGAATCCGTCACCGCATTCGACAAGGATTTCTGTGTCTTCTACAGATTTGCTTTCATCAGTTGCACCAGTTCTTATTCTTTTATTCATTGTACATGAAATACTACAATCTCCACCACAATCTATTCCTTCTTCATTACCATTCATTAACCTATCATTGCAAGAAACTTGGTTACAAGGTGCACAATTATCGCCACCACAATCTAAATCTTCTTCACCTTGGTTTTGTATCATGTCAAAGCAAGTAGGCATTCTGTTTTCAGTAACACCGCAAGCATCATCCTCATTATCAGTATAACCATCACAATCATTATCTAAGCCATCACCACAAATTTCTGGTAAAGACATTACACTATTTTCACATGCTCCTAAATGTCCGTCATCTTTACAAGTTTGTGTTCCTTTTTTACAAATTCCAACATCTGTTCCACATTCTTGCGTATTTCCTACTACACAGCCACAACCTTCATCTATTTCATTATCACAATCATTATCTATGCCATCACAAACTTCTGCTTCAGGCGATGAAAAGCTGGAGCCAAAACATAATCCCCATCTTCCATCATTACATTCTTGTATACCCATTGAACAAGATCCTGCAGCTTGACCACATAATCTTGTTTCGCCGTCAGCACATACACATCCTTCATCAGTACTTTCATCACAATCATCATCTACATTATTGCAAGTTTCAATTTCAGGAGTTATAGCTCCTACACATTCATTCCATGTTCCATCAATGTCACAAGTTTGTATTCCAAATTCACACCAACCAGCATTGCTTCCACAACTTTGTTCTGTTTCAGGTGTGCATGGTGGCATTGAACATTCAGGTAAATCTGCAGGACAATCTGAATCTCTGCAATCTGTGTAACCATCACAATCATTATCTAGGCTGTCACCACAACTAGTTTCTTGTTCTTCTTGACCTTCTGTAAAAATACAACCAGTACAATAATTAGGATCAACTTCAGCGCATCCTAAAGTCCAGCAGTAATTATCTTTAGTAGGCAATATCCATGCACCACTTTGACAAACTTTTTTAGCAACATAATCACAAGTGCCTGTAGTACAAGCTACACTTCCACAATCATAATCTTGTGCACCACAGTTTGAACAATAATCTGTATCAGTCCATATTCCATTTGAACAATATTTGTTTTTATGAATATCACAAGTATTTTCTTCACAAGTTACTGCGCAATCTGAATCTTTTGAGTTACATCTTTGTGATTGGCAATAAGATCCAAAAGTGTCAGTTAAAACCCATGAATCCATAAAACAGGTTTTATCTTCAACAATTTCACAAGCTCCAGGTTCACAAGTATTACCAACAGTGCTAAAACATTCATAATCTAACATCCCGCATTTTGAACAATAGCTAGCATCTGTCCATGCTCCTTCTTTGCACCATTTGTTTGCAGAAATATCGCAAGCATCTTGCCAACATCCTCCTTCGCAAGAAGCTTCATTTTCATCACAAAGTTTTTGACAGGTTGAATCTTCTGTACCACATTGCAAGCAGTAACTTTCAGCAGTCCATTTTTCTCCATCAAACCAAGTTTTATCTTCAATGTTACAAACACCAGTTTGTGCTTTTCCCTCACAATCAGAATCTAATGGTTTAGTTGGATCTCCCCCTTCTTTATTTTCATAAGGTACATAAGGCAATAATCCGTCACAATCTTGGTCTAGATTAACTCTTGAATCGCAAACTTCAGTTTCAGTGCAAACATCAAAAGTTTCTTTATAGAATAAATAACAATCTTGGTCTGTTTTGCAAACATAAGTGTAAAATTCTTTTTCTAATTCTGCTTCTTCTGTTAAATATTCACAACCACCTTCATAGGTTTTTGTTGTGAATGAGCATAAAGTTTCATCAATACATTCTTTTTTGTCAAAATCAAACCAGCTAGTTGAACACACATGAACTTTAGTATCTTTCACTTCTTTTTGTGTACAATCTTTTACATTTTCATCAACATATAACTTATAGTAATCTTGATTGTCTTCTGTGATTCTTTTTTTAGGATAGCAGAAAACATCATAAGAAATTTCACCTTTATTACAAGAACCTATTATTCCTGGGCTATCATTATC
>JAHIMK010000096.1 GCA_018896675.1 Nanobdellota archaeon | reverse complement strand
CGCTCGCGGTTGGTCAGCGCGGCGGCTTCGAGCAGGGCGCGGTTGATGTCGGTGCTGCCCACCGCGCTCAAGCGGTTTACCCAGGCGATGGCTTCATTGGCTTCATCGGCAGGTCGCAGGTTGCGGGCGTAGCTCTCCACGCCGGTGCTGAAGGCGATGATGTTGAAGCGGTCTTCGGGATTGAGGTGCTTTAAAATGTAACGCAAGGCTTCCTGCGCTTGCTGGAATTTCTCGCCGTCCATGCTGCCGGAATGATCCAGCACAAGAATAATGTCTTTGGCGAGAGCTTGCGCGGCGGCGTCTGGACGCGGGGCGAGAAGGAGCAGGAAAAAGCCGTCCAGGTCGGCCAGGTCAGTCGGGTCGCGATAGGTGAGCAGGTGGAAGGCCTCGCTCTCGCCCAGTGAATAGTACAGGGCAAAGTCGGTGTTGGGGGTCATGTTGGCGGCTTCGTATCCAGCGGTGACGTGACGGTCGTCCGCGCGGCGGATGGCGATCTTGTGGGTGGGTGAGTAGACGGCCCGGATGGGCGTACTGGATGAACGGATGTCCACGTTGACCGTCACGCTTTCCAGGGGAGAGGCGGAGAACTTTTCGGTGTTCAGAGGGTAGACGTAGCGCACCAGGCCGTTATCGGAGGTCAAGACCTGGCTGTATTCCAACTCAATGCGCCTCTCGCCTTGCGGGGGAATGGGGAAGATGCGCGCCTGCACCGCGCCGCGCCCGGCGTATTCCAGCAGGGCCGGGTCGCGCATGTTACGCACGATGTCCTCGTACGTCTGGCGCGCCTGCGCGGCGTCCAGCACCTGCCCTTTGACAGGTTTTCCGTCAATCCAGAGAATGAAGTCCGTCACCGCCGCGTCAGCCGGCAGCGGGAAGATGTAGGTGCCTTCAACCGTCATGTCGCCGGGGTTGTAGAAAACCTGGTCAACATGGGTAACAGCGATCTGGTCTTTGATAGTCACGGTGACATGATGGTATTTTATTGCCAGCGGCGTGAGCGGGTACGGGCCGGGACACGGGCCGGGGGCACAGATGATGATGCCATCCGCGCGGGCGGGCGTGGGAAGGATGAAGGCGGAAATCAGAAGGATGAAGATGGTGATGAGCAGTGTGCGTTTCATGGGAGCCTCCGGGGAGTGTGGAGCGTAGGAGAGAGGGAGAGATGTTAGGTTTGCATGAATTAGACGGTTATGGTGGGGGAAATGTTCCGATGTATAATCGCGGCGCGATGGAAAACATTCTGGAAAAATTGGCCGGCCGCCTGGCTAAAATATCGGACACGCCTAAACTGGATGCGCAAGTATTGCTGGCGCACGTGCTGGACAAGCCGCGCGCCTGGGTCTTGGCGCATCCCGAAGCGACTCTGACCCAGCCGCAGCAGGCCGCGCTGGTGGGGGCGCTGGCGCGGCTGGAGCGCGGCGAGCCGTTGCCCTATGTGCTGGGCAAATGGGAGTTCTTTGGGTTGGAGTTCATCCTCAGGCCGGAAGTGCTCATCCCCCGCCCGGAGACCGAGTTGCTGGTCGAGACGGCTCTCCACTGGCTGCGCGCCCATCCTGAGCGCCGCCGCGTTGCGGATATCGGCACTGGTTCAGGTTGCATCGCCATTGCACTGGCGGTCAACGTGCAGGAGGCACATATAGTCGCCACAGACATTTCTCCCACAGCGATTGATATGGCGAGTCGGAATGCAAGTAAATTTGGCGTGGATGACCGTATCGAATTCTTCTGTTGTGACCTCTTTCCTTCACGCCAGACTTTCAACTTACGACCCTCGACCTACGACCTGATTGTTGCCAACCTGCCTTACATTCCCACCGAGACCCTGCGCGGGCTGCGCGTCTACGGGCGCGAACCGACCCTGGCCCTGGACGGCGGCGCGGACGGGCTGGACATCATCCGGCGTCTGCTGGTCGAAGCGCCGCGTTATCTTGCGCCGGGCGGATTGATGCTGCTCGAAATCGAAGCCTCACAGGGCGCGAAGGTTTTATCATTAGCCCATGACGCCTTCGCTGAGGCGGAAATCCACCTGCACCAGGATTTATCCGGCCACGACCGGCTGCTGGAGATACAGGTATAACGATGGATACTCTTATTCTTCCTGCTGACCATCCCGATGCTTTAACACAGGCACTGCAAATCCTG
>JAHIMK010000057.1 GCA_018896675.1 Nanobdellota archaeon | reverse complement strand
ATCTGGAAAAAATAAAAAGAATCATTGAATCAAAATCCTAACATTTTTGCCCATCTGCTATCCCTCAGTCTTTTTATTTCTTCAGTTGAGTTCCAGCCCTTGAGGTCATCACTTATTTTCTCCCTGATCTGAATAATACCTGATATACTTACAATTTAGTACCTGTTGCGTCATCTAAAAAAGTATCTGAAAGCGTACATCAGGATGTAATTTAAGCAGAGACTCGGAGCCATCTTGTAAGTTGTAAAATGTAAGACTGTAAATCATAAGTTGATTAATGGTAAGTTGTAAAAAGGATTGGGTTCCTACCCACCAGCTATTCTTCTTTTAGGTGGATAAATAGCTTAACCACCCCCAATTTGCGCTATTAAGTTTCGGGCTAACCTACCTCACGGTAGTTTTGCTCTTGCCCCACTGTCTCTACTCCTCCTCTTTGAAATTTACTACACTTCTATGATTGGCAATATGAATTTGAGTTAAAATATGTCTTATTTTTCTTATATTGTTCTGATAACTATCGTACATTTGTTTAAAAGGATGCTTTGGTTTATGTACTATATCTCGTTCCTCTTTATGGATTATTCGCTTATAAGCTGAGTTAATAACTCTTTTAGATATAGCTTCAATATCTGTAAGAAGATTTTTCCTAATTTCCAATGCTTCTGCAATACTTATTTTTTCTCCATCATAATCAATCTGATATTTAAAATTTGCTACCTGTATTGCCTGGTTAAGTTTTACTCTTTTAATCTGTAACCTCTTTAGCTTTTCTTCCAGTTCCTTTTGATTAAAATCCGAGGCTGGTTCTCTTTCCTCTTCATCTCTATTATTAAAAAATCTATCACTTTTGTTTTGATCACCCTGGGTTAACTTTTCTAAAAGTTTTATATGACGATCATATTCATTCCTTAACTCAATGGCTTCGAACAAATATAAGTTTCCTTTATTATCAGGCATTATTTACCACCTCTTGCTATTTGCATATTTCCTATAAATATACAATTCTAAAAAGAAATTAACAAGTAATTATAACATATTGTAAAAATTACATACTATTTCACTAAATTTCATCATAAATTTTATAAATAAAACCCAGATTTCAGTTTGCCAATAATTAGCTGTTTTTTAAGTTCTTGTAGTGAAATTTCAGTAATTAAAACACTTGATAAATTATAGCTTATATGCTATATTACTAACAAAATGTGGAAGGTAATTTTTTATACAAAAAACAAGTTTGAATGTCCGGTAGAAGACTTTATGGAAAGTCTGTCTGAAAAACAAGGTGCTAAAGTATTGCGTGAAATTAATATATTAGAGAAAGCTGGCATAAACTCTGTTTTCCCACATACGTCAAAAATTGCCGGTAGTGAATATAAAGATTTATGGGAGCTTAGAACAAAGTTTAGTTCAAACAATTTTAGAGTTATTTACTTTTTGCATATTAAAAATAAATTTATTCTTTTACATGGATTTAAAAAGAAAACCAATAAAACACCTAAAAGGGAACTGGAAATAGCAAAGAGGAGAATGATAGAATATAAGAATAGAAGGAGATGAGTAAATAAATTATGGAATTAAAAGATGTAAAAAAAAGAATGTTTGAGAAAAATCCGAAACTAAAGAAAGAATATGATAAGCTTGAACCAGAATATAAAATTATTGAGCAAATAATAAGATTGAGGAAAGAATCAAACTTGACCCAGGATCAAGTAGCAAAGCTAATGAAAAGCAAACAATCATGTATAGCAAGACTGGAAAGCGGAGAATACAATCCATCACTGGAATTTTTAAAAAGAGTTGCTGATGTTTTAAATACTAAACTTGATATAAGATTTATTCCAAAAGCTAGCTGATTTTTAAAAAACCATACCTAATTTCTTGATTTGGCTTAAATATCCCTGTAGTTTCAAATATCATAAAATTCACCAAAGGGAACAAAGCCAGAAGAATTTATGTGCAGGTTTAGTCCTGGTCATTGGTGATGGTTCTTTTGAGCAGAAATTCCAACCAGAATTAGAGATAGAATCCCAGATTATTTTATAGAAGATACCCCAATACCTGTTGATGTCTTCCCATATAAAGAAAAGATTCAGAGAATGATTTCTGAAGGTAATTTTTTCATAAAAGCTGCGGTAGATAGTGGTAAAGTCTTATTTTCCCGAGGCTAAAAATTGATAAAGTTTCTAAGAGACTTTATATGAATGAAGGGAAAACAAATAAATTACTGTTAGGAAATATATTTTGGCAAAATTTTAGATACGGACTATTATTAAAATATGTCAATACTAATGACAAACTTTTATAAAAAGTCTGCTAATTATAATTATGGAAATAGAAGAAATAAAAAGTAATAATTGATAGTAGAAGACAATAAATATTATACTTTTACATTTTACTATTTTCCTAATCGTATGATATACTACGTGTAGGAGGTGATATTATGAAAAAGAAAAGATTGACGGTCGTACTGGATCCAGAGATACGAAGGAAGGTTAAAATTACAGCAGTTGAAAGAGATGTTTCAGTGTCCGAAGTGGTGGAAGAATATCTTGGAAAGATGATAGAAAGAGAAGAGCTTGAGGAGGATATTGCTTTAACCAAATTTGCAGAAGAGCGAGAGAAGAGCTTTTCTGAGGATAAATCACTAACTCATGATGAAGTTTGGGGGTAAATTTGGCTTATCTAGTAAAGTATCATAAGTTGGTGGGAGAAGATTTAAAAAAGTTAGATAATGTGTCAAAGCTGAGAGTTAAAAGAGCTATTGAGACAAGATTGGTAGTTGACCCAGAAAAGCATGGAAAGTCATTGAAAGGAAGCCTAAAAGGCTTCAGAAAGCTAAGGATAGGGGACTATAGAATTGTATATAAAGTGATGGAAAGAAAGGTTTTGATTTTAGGCATTAGACACAGAAGAAATGTTTACAGAGTTGTAGAGAAAAGAGAAAGCTAAAAAACTTCCTCCTTCAAATAATCCCTTTTTAATTTAGTAAAAAGAAATATAATTAATTGAGAAATAATTAATAAAGGATGGTGAATAAAATGAGTAAACAAGAATTATTATCGAGGATAACAACCAATCCCAAAATTATGGTTGGTAAGCCAATTATAAGAGGGTTGAGAATAACTGTGGATCAAATTTTGAAAACCTTGGCAGCAGGAGTAAATATCAAAGAATTATTAGAAGATTATCCAGAACTAGAAAGAGAAGATATTGAGGCTGCCTTGCTTTATGCTGCAGAGTTAGTAGAAGAAGAGAGGGTATTTAAAATAGGTGTCTAAGTATGTCTATTACAAATCTAAAATTTTATCAGAAATTTTAACAAACTATTCTGATAAAATAAAAGATAAATTTTGTGTTTTTCAGAAAGATAAACTTAGAATAAGAAAAAAATAAGATAATTGTATGAATAGAATCCTTTTCTCATGTTATCTCCTTTACCAGAGTTTCTTTAAACAATGAAATAGATTTATAATATTATACATTACAGGAATGTTTTAGCAATCTTTCGAATTGCCTATTGTGTTAATGTTATAGCAAATATATAAATATTTGTAAAAGATGTTACTTCTGGTAATAT
>JAHIMK010000099.1 GCA_018896675.1 Nanobdellota archaeon | reverse complement strand
TGGCTGGCAGGTCGCGAGCCACTGCCGCGCACGCCGCTCAACGCGACGCTACTGCTGATGTTCTTCATGGTGCTGGTCAGCCTGTGGGCGACGTATGATATTGCCGTCAGTCTGCCCAAGATCAGCGGGATGGTGCTGGGGATGGGTGTCTTCTTTGCAGTGGCGCGGGAGGGGGAACGGGTGCGGGGCTGGTGGTTGAGCCTGCTGGCGTTCTTGGGAATCGGCCTGGGAATTGCTGTGTTGGGATCCTTGGGCACGCGTTGGGCTTCTTCTAAGATTAGCTTTTTAGAACCAATCCTAGCTCGCTTACCGATGCTTATCAAGGGGTTGCAGGGGGCTGAATCGGGCTTCCATCCCAACGAGGTAGCCGGGGCGTTGGGATGGGTTTTGCCGGTGATGATGGCGGTAAGTGTTGCGTTGTTTTTTTCACCACAACCCCCAAAGAACGGGGGCACGAGGACACAACGTGTCACCCTGAGGGAGCGTTTTTTGCGACCGAAGGGTCTCCGCCTGGCAAATGCGAGATTCTTCGCGCCCTGGAAAAGCGCCAGGGTGCTCAGAATGACATGCTGGCAAAGGAAAAAGCAACATCGCGCTGTAATGCTAGTGGTGATGACGATACTTTGTCTGGTGGCGACATTCTTCGTCGCTGCGGTTTTTCTACTAAGCCAGTCGCGGGGGGGCTACATTGGCCTGGCTTTGACCCTGTCCGCGCTGATCTTGATCGCACTGCCGCGAAGATGGCGATGGTACAGCCTGATCGCCCTCGTCGTTCTTGCGATTGTTCTTGGGTTCCTCGTTCCTTCCCGCTGGGAGGCGGTGCGCACCTGGATTGCGGGCAGCGACCTGGCGGCTGACCCGGCGCTTTCTCTGAACTCGCTCGAAGGCCGCCTGGAGGTTTGGTCACGGGCGATCTACGGCATCCAGGATTTCCCTTTTACCGGGATGGGGATGAACACCTTTCGGCGTGTCGTCCCCGTGCTGTATCCACTGTTTCTGATCAGTCCGGATACAGACATCGGTCATGCTCACAACGAATTCTTGCAGGCAGCGCTGGATTTGGGCATCCCTGGGTTGATCGCTTTCATTGCCCTGTACATCGGCGCCTTCTGGATGTTGGCCGATGTATGGAGAGCCACTCGCCATCCACCACTAAACACTGAGCGCTGCGAAGTCCCCGAAGGGGGGTCACTGGTCACTCGTTCTTTGGCCCTTGGCCTGGGTGGTGGCTTGCTCGCCCACCTGCTGTATGGATTGACGGACGCGGTGGCGCTGGGAGCCAAGCCGGGGGTGCTGTTCTGGATGCTGCTGGGGTTGATCGCCGGGTTGCACCGGCAAGCGCAGGACAATTGGGCTGTGGTAGATAGCAGTGTTCCTACAACGGGAGCGGAAAATGGATCACGCGAATGATTGATTGGTATTCAGTTGGGTTCGGCGCGCTGTGGATTTTAGGGCTGGGTCTCGTGACCGCCGTCTTGAGTTTTGCTAACTACCTGGCGAGCCAACAGAAACGCCGATTCAGGCAGGCGCTTGAAATGCCTGCTTGTCGAATCATGATTGATCTGGGGCTGGTATTCTTCTGCCTGGGATTGGCAGGTGGCGTGTCGGCTGTATGGGAACGTCTCTTGTGGGCAGTTCTGGCGCTCATGTTCGTGCTGCAGACCTGCTGGCAAGCCAGGAAGATGAGCAACGCATGAAGTTGACGCCAGGCACGGGTGAGAAGGCGCTTCGAAAAGAGCCGCGTGCCGTTCCGTCTGCGCTGCAGCGATGGGGCATGGGAAATTGGCAGCTGTGGATAGGCATCCTATTCAGTCTGGGCTTTCTTGTGCTAGCCCTGCGCGACGTTGACCTGAGGGAGACGGCAAACGCGCTGCGTCGGGTGAATGTGCCGTTCTTGAGCGCGGCAGTGGCCAGCTTTGTGTTCAGCGTCGCTGCCAAGGCAATCCGCTGGCAGTTGCTGCTCGCCGTACGCAAAGCGCCCTCCTTCGGCAGAGCGTTTTCGGTATTGTCCGTCGGAATGATGGTGAATTCCTTTTTGCCGGCGCGTCTGGGCGATTTCGCGCGGGCTTACCTTATGGGGGAAGCCGAGGCAGATAGCAAGGTCTATGTCCTGGGCACCGTCGCGGTGGAAAAAGTGGCGGACCTTCTATTTCTGCTGCTTTCGCTGACGGTGTTGTTATCGCAAATGGCGCTGCCTGAATGGCTGGCTGGTTCAGCGCGGGGCATGGCACTGGTCCTTGCGATCCTGGTGCCGTGCTTTGTACTGCTGGCTTGGCAAAGAGATTTCATCTTGCGCATGGTGGAGCGGACAAGCCGTTTCGTTCCATCGGCGTGGCGGGAATGGCTGGTGCGGCAGACGCGCTACGGATTAGCCAGTCTGGACGTGGTGCGCCGCCCGCGCCTTCTGATTGGTTTGCTCGGCTGGTCATTGATTGTCTGGATACTCAGCTCGCTCACCAATTACCTGGTTTTTCTGGCGCTGGAACTTGCGCTTCCGTTCTGGGCTTCCCTGCTCCTCTTGGTGGTGCTGCAGGTCGGCATGGCTGTCCCTTCTTCACCGGGGCGGATCGGAGTTTTTCAATACCTGGTGATTCTAACCCTCTCGATTTTTGCCGTGGACAAGAATGTGGCCCTGGGGTATAGTGTCGTCCTGTACCTGGTGATTTACGTGCCGATTGTACTGATTGGCGGTTATTGCCTATGGCGTGAAAAGATCACCTGGCAAAAGTTAGCCGAAGCGGCAGCCATGCTGAACCGTCTGGGAAATAGGACAAGATGATTTCCATCATCATACCAGCATACAATGCGGCACAGACATTGCCGGCGTGTCTGGCGGCTTTACAGAGGCAAACGCAGCCACCAGACGAAATCATTGTGGTTGATGACGGTTCGCAAGATCAAACCGCCCAAGTGGCACGGGCGTATGGTGCACAGTTGCTAGAGCAACCCCACCAAGGTCCAGCAGCGGCGCGCAACCTGGGGATACGCCAGGCGCGCGGTGACATTGCCTTCTTTACCGATGCAGATTGCGAGCCGGTGCCTACGTGGGTTGCCGAAATGATGCGTCCTTTTGCTGATCCGCGGGTAGTGGGGGTAAAGGGTTCCTATCGCACGCATCAGCAGGAGCGCGTGGCGCGGCTGGCGCAGTGTGAGTTTGAGGAACGTTATGATCGGCTGGAGCGACTGGCAACAATTGACTTTATTGACACATACGCCGCCGCGTTTCGCCTCGCCGTGCTGCGGGAGATGGGCGGCTTTGATCCGGCCTTTCCACAGGCGAACAATGAGGATGTGGATCTCTCGTATCGCCTGGCGCGTGCCGGGTGTCGGTTGATGTTCAATCGACAGGCGGTCGTCTATCATCGGCATCCGAATACCTGGCGCGCCTACCTGTGCCGCAAAATCAAGCGCGGCTATTGGCGGATGATGGTCTATCGGCTGCACCCAGGCAAGGCTATGCGTGATTCCTACACGCCGCAGCTGCTCAAGGTGCAGATCGCGCTGATGTATTTGGTATTGGGGTTAGCCGGGTTGGCGTTTGTCTTTCCACCCCTGGTATGGGGAGCAGTGGCGGCCCTGATCGGTTTGTGGCTCAGTGCCATCCCCTTTGTCCGGCGTGCCGTGCAGCAAGACAATGCGCTGGTGATAGCCGCGCTGGTTTTTATCGTCGTGCGGGCCTTGGCGTTTGCCATTGGCGTGGCGGGTGGAACAGTGGGGATGTTCTTTTTTCGCCCGGCGATACCGCACAAAAAGGAAGGATAGCATGCTCTATCAGATCGCGAAGCGGTTTATGGATATCATAGGAGCCCTCCTGGGTTTGCTTTTCACGGCTCTCATGTATCTCCCCATGGCGGTGGCTATTAAACTTGATTCTCCCGGTCCCGTGATCTTTGCGCAAGAGCGTGTGGGCAAGGATTTGCAGCATTTCAAGTGTTACAAGTTTCGCACGATGTATTGGAACGGAACTTCCTATGGAAAGAAACCCGGTCAGAATGACGAACGGGTCACGCGCGTGGGACGCTTTCTGCGTCGCACGAGCTTTGATGAACTACCACAGTTCTTCAATATCCTGCGCGGCGAGATGAGCCTCGTAGGTCCGCGGCCGGAGCAACTGCCGTTTCTGGCTCACTATGCGGTTTGGCAGCGGCAGCGGTTTGCCGTCAAACCCGGTTTGACGGGCTGGTGGCAGGTCAATGGACGTAAACAACCTATGCACGAGCATATTGACGAAGACATTTATTACGTGGAGCACTGCTGCCTATCGTTGGATTTTGTGATTCTCTGGCGCACGTTCAGTGCGGTCCTGAGTGGTAGGGGAGCGGTTTGAGAGATAGATGAACACGACGTTGACACGCGAACGTGAGCATTGGGAGGATCACTCCGAGCCGTACATCTTTTACGATGACAATGAATATCGCCTGATCCTCTCATTGTTAGGTCAGGAGGTATTGCGCGGGGCGCGTGTGTTGGAAATCGGCTGCGGCGCGGGCGTGTGGACGAGGAACCTCGCGCGCCTGGGCGCGCAGGTTTATCATTTCGATTTGGCAGACGCGATCGTGGAGCGCGCGCGGCAAGCGGCGGCACCATATCCCACACAAGGTTTTGTTGCCGATATGCACCATCTGCCGTTTCCGAATGCCAGTTTCGACGCGATCTTTGGTTCGATGGTCATGCATCACACGGACGATCACCGGGAATTCGGCAAAGAAGTGGCACGCGTGCTCAGGCCATCGGGGCGAGCTGTCTTTCACGAGAATTCCGCGCGCAATCCTCTCTTGCTCCTCGCGCGCCGCTTGGTGGTTGGACGATTTGGCGTACCCCGGTACAGTAGCCCCAGCGAGTATCCGCTGCGCCCACGAGAAATTGAGAATTTTTCCAGAGCGTTTGCCTTTAAAAGAATTCACATCGGCAGAATGGTGTTGATGCAGTTGGTGGTAAAATATCTGCTGCGTACTGAAAGCGGTACGCTCTTCACGCTGGCTCGGTGCGTGGACAATCTGTTGTATCGCGTTTTCCCTGGATTGCGTTGGATGAGTTATTATCAGATTCTCGAATTTCAGGCTCCGGCCAACCCGAAGGAAAGCGAGGGGTGAAAGCTGTGGATCGAAAAAACATCATGCCCCTGACCCTGATTCTGACAGTCGGTGTCGCGTTGCGCGTTCTGGTAGTTATTTTCGTCGGCAGTTCGCGGGTACCCTGGGAGCTTGAATTTGAAGAGATCGCGAGGAATCTCGTTCAGCATGGCACATACTCTTTTTCTTTTTACGGTCTATCGCCCAATCAGCCCACTTCTTTCATCCCGCCGGTGTACCCTCTCTTTCTTGCTTCGGCACGGTCGCTCTGGCCCGCCAACGGCGATTGGTTGGTCAAGGCGATTCAGATCGTCGCCTCGGATTTGGTCGTTTTGGGCTTGTATGCTCTGACCCGAGAGGTGGGCGGCTCAGCGCGGCAAGGGGTGCTGGCTGCCTTGTTCTGGGCCGTTTACCCACCAGCCGTAGGTTATGCCAGCGATCTCAGCACGGTCACGCTGGAAACTTTTTTTTTCATCCCGGGTATCTGGCTGTTGTTGCGAGCGGCGAAACAACATTCGCCCGGTTTGGCAATTCCTGCGGGAGTACTGCTATCTCTTGCCGCTCTGACCCGATCTACGTGGCTTGTGGTGCTGCCGTTGGCTGTCGTCTGGCTAACGTGGTATCTGAGAGGAAACTGGAGAGTTTGGGGAAAATTCGCGTTGCTCTTTGGCTTGGCTGCCGGTGTTACGCTGGCGCCGTGGGTTGCGTATAATTCCAAAGTTCAAGGTACCTGGTTGCTATCTTCTACCAACGGAGGGCTAAACTTCTGGATAGGGAATAACCCTCACGCCACAGGGGAGTATGTTTTTCCCACCGAGATAGATCGGAACCTTGTACTCGGGGTTGCCAATCGGACTGAGACAGCCAGGGATCAATTCTTCTATGCCCAAGGTCTTGAGTTCATTCGGAATTCGCCCGGCGAATTTCTATCCCTACTCGGTCGCAAGCTGCTCTACTCTATGTTTTTCCGCCCGAATATCGGAAGCAACTATGAAGCAGCCCGTATCTCGATGTTTGACCTTGCCATTGTGTCGTTTGTGGTGGCTTGGCTGGCGCTGATTCCGTTTGCGCTGCTCGGTCTGTTCCATTTGGGCGCCCGTTGGCGTGAGCACAGTCTGTTGATTCTGGTTTTTCTCGGCAATGTGGCAACTTCGGTCCTTTACTTTACTGGGACTCGCTTTCGCACGCCGGTGGATGGATTCGCGATGATCTGGGCGGCCATTGGTCTGACCGTGCTCGTTGAAGAGTGGCAGCGGCGAAGGTTATCGCGCGGCGGGACATTCGGCCAAGGCAAGTGATTCCTCCCATGTTCAATACATCGGCCTCTTCCGAGTCCTCCGTGACCTCTTTGAATGAACCGCGCAAAGAACACTGGATACTGACTGTTGTTATGGTGCTGGGCCTGGTGAATGGATTGATTTTTGTCTTCATAATGCCGCCCTGGCAGCACTATGAAGAACCCAGCCATTTCGAATATGCCTGGTTGTTAGCCTCGCGCCAATCACTACCAGAGTACCCCGCCTACGACCAGGCGAAGCGGCGCGAGATTGCCACTTCGATGATCGAGCACGGGTTTTTCAAAGGCTTGGGTTTTTTGCCCGATCTGGACTCACAAGAGCAACCAATCTGGATCGGGATAAACGTGACAGGCGCCCTGCCGCTCTATCACATCCTCGTGGCGCTCCCGTTGCGGTTCATTCTAAACGCGGATGTAGATACGCAGCTTTACGTAGCCAGATTGGTCTCCCTCGCGTTGTATCTCTCGACGCTCTGGCTGGCTTATAAGGTTCTGTGTGAGTTTGTTCCCTTGGGCCATCCATTGCGTTGGATCGTCCCGGGGACAATGGCTCTGCTGCCGGGCTTCGCGGATCTCATGACGGCAGTCAATAACGACGTCGGCGCTGCCTTTGTATTCTCGCTCTTCTTGTTAGCCTCAGTAAGGCTGATCCTTCGTGGATTCTCACTTGGACGAGTAATTGGAGCGCTTGTGGCTGCCGGTTTGTGTCTACTGACGAAGAACACTGTGCTGGTTGCGTTTCCTCTGGCACTCCTTGCTGTCGTTCTTGCGCTGCGCCGGTCTCGCTGGTGGTTCGCTACCTGGGCCTTATTCTTCATAGCCTCGATCATTGCCACTGTGTCCGTCTTTTCTTGGGGCGATGCTTCTTTATGGTATCGCGATTCCATGCAAGAGAAGCCAACACGAGTTGGAATGTCTGAAGCGCCAGTAGGGAATTATGCCATCGGTTTAAAGACGCCCCTGGGTTCAGCCGAAACCTCAAGAGTGAGTCAGCCTTTGTTAGCCGAACAAGTTCAGGAACTCAAAGGCAAGACCGTGACGATTGGAGCGTGGATATGGGCATCTGCCCCGACTCAAGCCGACTTGCCGATATTATCTGATGGCCATCAGACGATCGTTGAGCAAGTGAATGTGGATGTTCGCCCTTCTTTCCATGCAAGTCAAGCGATGATTGCGGAAGACGCAAACCGTGTATGGGTGATCTTGCAGGCTGTCCCCGCTCAGGGACAAAATGAGGCGGTTACAATTTTTTACGATGGAATTATCCTTCTGGAAGGGGAATGGCCCCTGGAAACGTCTCCTGTCTTTGATAATCCACGCGCAGAACAGGGGAATTGGGGCAACCGCCAATTCAGAAACAAAGTTCGCAATGCTTCAGCTGAATGGGCTGGCCCATTCGTACGGCCATGGGTGGAAATGTTATCAAAGCGGTTTCCGTGGGCGGCCCACTTGTCTCCTACTGGCTTCGTGAACGCGTTGTTCGATCTCCAAAATAGTAGCAGGATATATCGGGCAACTGCATCCAGGCTCTTTCAAACGTTTTGGGGATACTTTGGCTGGGGACATATCAGCCTGCCCTCGCTTTGTTACCAAGTACTCAAGTGGACGACTGCGCTAAGCCTTCTGGGTGCCCCCTTGGGTCTTTGGAACATTGGTAGGATGAAATCCAAGTCTGCGAAATTGGCAATTGCTTGGTTGGGCTTAGCCATGCTAACCATATGGTCGAGTGTATTTATCCGTGGCCTTCCTAGTCTTTTTGGTCAGATTTACATTCCTACAGCACGTTATGGTTATCCTGCTATAATCCCCACGATGATGTTCCTTTCTGCTGGTTGGTGTGCTGGGCTGCCTCGCCAACGTTGGCTCAAGTTGAGCGCATACTTATATTTCGTTGGATTTCTTATACTGGATCTCATTTCGATCATAACGATAGTCAGTTTCTACAAAGGAGTGTAGGCTTATGAAACAAATTCGCTTTCTGAAGATGCTGGTTATTGGCGGGGCAATTGCGCTGTTGAGTGGGTTCTCGGGTTTCTCAATGCCGATTGGCGATACCCACTCAACAAGCAGCAGTCTCGTACAACTGGGGGCAGGACAACCGGCGTATGCCTCTGGTAGTTTTGAAATCTACTTGCCGCTTGTTTTCAAGGGTTACCCACCGCCTCCAACTGTATTTGGAATACAGATGGACTCGGTCACCGAGAGTGGCGGGCTAAGCAAGGTTGCTGAAGCAAAGGCAACCTGGGTTGGGGGAATTGGCGTGTCTTGGGCAGCCGTGGAACCCAGTCCGGGCGCGCGCAACTGGAGCGCACTGGACGGTCAGAAACAGCAAATGCAGGATGTGGCTGGCAAGGGGTTGACGCCCATTGTGAATGCGCGCTATACGCCTGATTGGGCACAGCTATACCCCGGATATTCCTGTGGCCCAATGAAGCAGGAGTATTTCGACGAATTCGCCACCTTTATGCGTGAATTGGTAGCGCGTTACAGTGTGCCACCGTACAATGTGAAATACTGGGAAATTTGGAATGAACCGGACATTGACCATTCATTGGTCCCAGGAGATAGCGGCTATGGCTGCTGGGGTAACCAGAGCGATCCCTACTATGGAGGTGGTTACTACGCCGAGATGCTAAAAGTGGTATATCCTCAGATCAAGGCAGCCGATCCACAAGCGCAGGTGTTAGTAGGAGGGCTGTTGCTGGATTGTGACCCGCGGCCTGGAGCGGGATGTGCTACGGTTGGGAATAGCAATCTGCCTCCCAAGTTTCTGGAGGGCATCCTGATTAATAACGGTGGCCCCTACTTTGACGGCGTGAGTTTCCACGCCTATGACTACTACAAGGGCGCCCTGGGGCAGTATTACAACCCCAATTGGTCGAGCGCTTGGGACAACACGACCGGCCCAGTGCTGATTGCCAAGGCAAACTTTATCCAGAGTGTGTTGAACCAGTATAGCGTCTCTGGCAAGTTCCTGATGAATACCGAATCGGCGCTTCTCTGCGACTCGTGCAGCAACAACAACACAGTCTATGAAACGACCAAGGCTTACTATGTGGCTCAGGCGTATGCTTCCGCAATAACGCGGGGATTGAAAGCGAATTTGTGGTATACCCTATTGGGCTGGCGCAATTCGGGCCTGCTCAATGCGGATCTCACCCTACGTCCAGCCTATACTGCTTTTCAATTCGCCCGCAATGAATTGCGCGATGCGGGTTTTGTGCGAGAAATCACCGAATATGCTGGCATAAAAGGATACGAGTTTAACCGCGGTGATCGTCGTATTTGGCTACTCTGGTCACTGGATGGAAATTCTTACCCTGTTACGCCATCTCCTGCCCCATTGGTCGCTTGCGATGCCCTGGGACAGTGCACCACTAATCCATCTCTCCCTATAGCGGTAACACTCGACCCGCTCTACCTTGAGTTCAATCCATGAAACCAAGTCGCTTCTTATTCATTGGGGCGATTGGGGTCTTCTGTCTAACTGCCTGTCTCCCAGAAGTAATTCCTTCGCCCACAGCAAACCCCTTGTTAATCTCGACTCCAACGCTGGTGTCATCTATGCCTTCACCATCGCCATTCCCAACTCAGGCATCCTTACCAACAGCAACGTCTACTATGCCGGTTGCTACTCGAATACCTGTTTGGGGAATGGTTATGGAGCAGATCACCCCTGGAGATACATTAAATCAGGTAGCCCAAGCAGGAACATACTGGGTGCGAAGCCACAGTGCAGTTTCCTGGGCGGCTGTGGAGCCAGTGGAGGGGGAGCGCAATTGGAATGCGCTCGCGGGATTGGACGAGGAACTACGTAACATTACAGACAAGGGGATGCAAACAATTTTGAGCGTGCGTGTTACTCCCTCGTGGGCACAACAAGTGGCAGGCTACTCTTGCGGTCCAATCAAGCCAGAGAAGTTAGGAGCGTTTGCCAGTTTTGTGCACGATCTGGTAGCGCGCTACAGTGTGCCGCCATACAATGTGAAATACTGGGAAATCTGGAATGAGCCGGATATAGATTATCATTTGGTGGAACCAACCAGCGCTTGGGGTTGCTGGGGCGATCAGAGCGATGATTATTATGGCGGTGGATACTATGCTGAGATGCTAAAGGCGACCTATCCACAGATCAAGGCAGCCGATCCGCAAGCGCAGGTGCTAATAGGCGGGCTGTTGTTGGATTGTGACCCGCGACCTGGAGCGGGATGTGCTACGGTTGGGAATAGCAATCTGCCTCCCAAGTTTCTGGAGGGCATCCTGCGTAATAATGGTGCTCCCTACTTTGACGGGGTGAGTTTCCATTCTTATGACTACTATCAAGGCCAAAGAGGACAGTATGACAGCCCCGGCTGGCAAAGCGCCTGGAATACTACCGGCCCTGTTTTGGTTGCAAAGACTCAGTTTATTCAGAGCCTGCTGAGCCAGTATGGTGTTTCTGGCAAGTTCCTGATGAATACCGAAGTGGCAATCCTGTGTGACTCTTACAGCAACGATTCGACGTTCGAGACCACCAAAGCCTACTTTGTGACGCAGGCCTATGCCGCGGCGATTGCCCAGGGACTGCGTGCGAATCTCTGGTACAGCGTGCTGGGCTGGCGCAACTCGGGCTTACTTAACTCCGATCTCAGCCCCCGCCCGGCCTACACGGCTTTCCAATTTGCCCGCAATGAACTGCGCGACGCGGCCTGGGTGCGGCACATTACTGAATATACGGGGGTGACCGGGTACGAGTTCCAGCGGAGCGATCGTCGTATCTGGGTACTATGGTCGTTAGATGGAAATACGCATTCGGTTAACCTGTCCGCTGCGCCTCTGGCCGCCTGGGATGCGCTGGGCAATTCTGTACCCCCGGCTGCTTCGATGGATATAGATTTGAATCCATTCTATCTGGAATGGAATCCATGAGCAAAATTACCACTATCGACTGATCGTAATGCTTTGGAAACGAATCGGGTGGATCCTCTTAGGGATTGGTTTGAGCGTATTGATGTGGCGCGTGGTGCGCGCGGCTCCTCTCGCCGCTCCTTGTCCACAGCCGGGTTGGTTTCCCACCTCTTTTGGCCTGAAGGATCACAATGTCTTCTGGTACGATGGTTACTATTATCTTGTTGCGAACTATATTCCCGGCGAATATCAATTTGCTTACGCGCGTTCGGCAG
>JAHIMK010000056.1 GCA_018896675.1 Nanobdellota archaeon | reverse complement strand
TTTCTTCTCTATTACCTCATAACCTTCCATTTTCATTTGAA
Source organism: Nanobdellota archaeon (assembly GCA_018896675.1). GTDB lineage: Archaea > Nanobdellota > Nanobdellia > SCGC-AAA011-G17 > GW2011-AR17 > JAHIMK01. Next base: position 24,985 of record JAHIMK010000056.1, on the reverse strand, counting down.
TTGGCTTTTTCATTGTAGTTACAATGTAACTACATATAGAATATAAAGATTTCTATAGTAGAGAATATATATTTAGAACTTCAGAAAGCTAAACAATTACTAATTCCCGAAAGCTTTATAAAGAACTCCCATTTCTTTTCCCTAGCGTTAAAATGAATTCGTAAGGAATCATTTAATAATTTAGCTCTTTTGGAGCTTCTATAAGGCGAGTGCAAATCCGACGTCTTAAGGTTTGCTATCCTAAAAAAAGGATAATCCCTGGATGCTTGAACTTAAAGTTCCTAGAGTCTATAATATAATTCGAGTAAAAATGGGCGGATCAAACAGGAGTCATCATCCACACAGGGGAAGTATGCAATTTTGGCCTAGAAAGAGGGCTACTAGAGTTCTTGCTAGAGTAAGAAACTGGGTCAAGAAAAATGATGAACTTAAACTTCTTGGTTTTGTTGGTTACAAAGTAGGTATGACTCACGCATCCTATAAAGAACAAAACAATTTTTCTAAACTTAAAGGCAAAGAACGTTCAACTGCTGTAACTGTTATTGAATGTCCACCATTAAAAGCGCTTTCTATCAGATTTTATAAAAATACTAACGAAGGATTAAAAGTTGTTGGGGAATATTTTGCTACTAAAGTTGATAAAGAAGTTAAAAGAAAAGCTAGAGTTAGCAAAAAACAAGATGTTCCAACAGAATTTGACGACGTAAGACTACTTGTTTATTCTCAACCTAAATTGACTGGAACTGGCAAAAAAACACCAGATGTTTTAGAATTAGGAATAAGCGGTGCAGATGCACAAGCTAAATTAGAGTTTGCTAAAAACTTATTAGATAAAGAGATTAAAGTTTCTGATATTTTCCATGAAGGACAATTAATTGATATCCATGGCGTAACAAAAGGAAAAGGTTTCCAAGGTACTGTAAAAAGATATGGTGTTAAAAGAAGAAGCCATAAATCTGAAAAAACTATCAGAGGTATTGGTACCTTAGGTTCATGGACTCCAAAAAGAGTTGAATATACTGTTGCTCAACCAGGTAAAATGGGTTTTCATCAAAGAACAGAATATAACAAATTATGCTTAAAAATTAGTGATAAACATAAAGAAATTAACCAAGATGGCGGTTTCTTACATTATGGTGTTATCAAAAATGACTATTTATTAATAAAAGGGTCTGTAACTGGTTCTGCAAATAGGCAAGTTGTCTTGTCAGAACCAATGAGGAAACCTATTAAATTTAAAGAAAATAAACCAGAATTGACTTATATTAGTACAAGATCAAAACAAGGAAGATGAAAGCAAAAGTATTAAATTTGGAAGGAGTAGCTGGCAAAGATGTACAGTTGCCTAAACAGTTCGATACTGAATATAGGCCTGATTTAATAAAACGAGCTGTATTAAGTTTACAAAGCCATAACAGACAACCTTATGGTGCAAAGACTGATGCAGGTTTAAGAGCTTCTGCTGAACTTTCAAGAAGAAGAAGAAAATATAGGGGCAGTTATGGTAAAGGAATTTCAAGAGTTCCAAGAAAAATTATGTCTGCTCGTGGTTCACAATTCAATTGGACTGGTGCAGTTGCTCCAGGAACAGTCGGAGGTAGAAGAGCTCATCCTCCTAAATCAATTAAAGAATGGGCATTAAAGATTAATGTTAAGGAAAGAAAGAAAGCATTGATTTCTGCTATTGCAGCTACTGCTAACAAAGAATTAGTATTAGAGAGAGGACATAAAGCCCCAGAAAATATTCCATTAATAATTGATAATTCATTTGAAAAACTTTCAAAGACTAAAGATGTTATTAAAACTTTAGAAAAATTAGGTTTGAAAGAAGAACTTGAAAGAACTAAAGAAAAGAAAGTCAGAGCTGGAAAAGGCAAGAACAGAGGCAGAAGATACAGAAAGAAGAAAGGACCATTATTAGTTGTTTCTGATAAATGTGCCTTAGAAAAAGCTGCAGCTGCAATTCCAGGTATAGATATTGTTGTTGTAAAATCACTTAATACTGAACTATTAGCTCCAGGTGCAGTTGCTGGACGTTTAACTGCTTGGACCATTGGAGCAATTGAAAAAATGGGCAAGGAGAAGCTTTTCATTTAAAATGGTAAACACATATGAAACAATAAAATATCCTTTGACAACTGAAAAATCTGTCAGAATAATGGAAGAAGAGAATAAGTTAGTTTTCATAGTAGATAGAAGAGCTACCAAACCTAAGATTAAGAAAGCTGTTGAAGAAATGTTTAAAATAAAGGTTGAAAAAGTTACAACTGTAATATTACCTAACGGAAAGAAAAAGGCATACTTGAGGTTATCTCCAGAAAACCCTGCAAGAGATGTCGCAACACAACTAGGATTATTATAAAATGGGCAAAAGAATCATATCACAAAGGAGCGGAAGAGGAACACATACTTATAAGTCTCCTGGCCATAGATTTAAAGGTGTAATTAAACATAGAGTATTAAATCCTAAAGAAGAATTAGTTAAAGGAAAAATTATAGATTTAATTAACTGCCCAGGGCATAGTGCTCCTTTGGCAAAAATCAAATTTGAAGATAATAAAGAAATTTTAATTGCAGCTCCTGAAAAAATCAAAGTAGGGGATGAAGTTACTAGTGGTAATAACGGAGAAGTTAATGTTGGAAATACATTATTATTAAAAAATATTCCTGAAGGTACAGCAATATTTAATATTGAAGCAATGCCAGGCGACGGCGGAAAATTTGTAAGAACTGCCGGAACTTTTGCAAAAGTTATTACAAGAATTGGAAACAAAGTTACTGTTCAATTACCTTCAAAAAAACAAAAAACCTTAAATGCTAATTGCAGAGCAACTATAGGTACTATTGCTGGTGGTGGAAGAAAAGAAAAACCATTCTTGAAAGCTGGTAAAAAGATGCATGCTATGAGAGCTAAGAACAAGTTATACCCAAGAACAAGTGGTGTAGCTATGAATGCTGTAGATCATCCATTTGGTAGCGGTAGAGGTAGACATGCAGGTAAACCATTAACAGTATCAAGAGATGCACCACCAGGAAGAAAAGTTGGTTTAATTGCAGCTAGAAGAACAGGTAAGAGGAAGTAGAAATGGCAAAAAAAATATTTACATATAAAGGAAAAAAACTGGAAGAGTTACAAGCACTTAGTGTAGCTGACTTTGCAAAATTATTGCCTTCCAGAGAAAGAAGAACTTTAAAGAGGGGCTTTACTGAAGCTCAAAAAAGTTTCCTTGAAAAAGTCAAAAAATTCAAAGAAGGTAAAAGAAAAAAACCAGTTAAAACACACTGCAGAGAAATGGTAGTATTACCAAACATGGTAGGTATGACTATTCACATTCACCAAGGTAAAACCTTCGTTATGGTATTAATATTAGAAGATATGATTGGACACAGATTAGGTGAATTCACATTAACAAGGAACAGGGTACAACACTCAGCACCAGGAATAGGAGCTACAAGATCTAGTGCATCTGTATCTGTCAAGTAAAAATGAAAACTGAAAACATTGCAAGGGCAAAAGGAACAAACTTAGCGATTTCAACTAAGTATTCCATTGAAATTTGTAATTTCATTAAAAGGAAAAGTGTTAGCAAAGTTCAAAAATATTTTGCAGATGTTTTAGATTTCAAAAAAGCTATACCTTTCAAAAGATATATTATGGATCTTCCACACCAAAAAGGTAAACAAGGTCCAGCAAGATATCCAATTAATGCTGTAAAAGAAATATTAGGAGTATTAAATTCAGCAATATCAAATGCAGAGGATAAAGGTCTTGATACTGCAAGCTTAGTTATTGAAAATGCTATTGCCAATAAAGGTCCGACTGTTTGGAAATCCGGAAGAAACAGAAGGAAAGCAAAGAGAACTCATGTTGAAATTATAGTCCAAGAAAATTTAGAAGCTAAAAAGAAAGTTAAGAAAGAAGTTCTTAAAACTGAAGAAAAACCAAAGGAAGTAGTTAAAGTAGAAGAAAAGAAAGAAGCTCCTAAAGAAGTAAAGAAAAAAGCAGTTAGTAAAAAGCCTGTAGAAAAAAAGATTGAAAATAAGACTAAAGAGGAGAAGAAAGAATGATTGAAAGAAAATTCGTCGGAGAGAAATTAAAAATACTTCAAGTAGAAGCATTCATAGCAAGAGAAATTGGTAAAGATAAATATAGTTTCCTAGACATCAAAAAAACTCCGTTAGGAGAAAAAATAATAATTTTTACAGCAAAACCAGGATTAGTTGTTGGTAAGAAAGGAGAAACCATCAAAAAATTAACACAAATATTAAAATCAAGATTTAAAATGGAAAATCCGCAAATTGAAGTTGCAGAAGTTCCTAATCCAGATTTAGATGCTCAATCAATGGCTGAATTTATAGGGGGTACATTAGAAAGATTCGGTCCAAAAAGATTCAAATCAGTTGGTTATAAGGCTTTGCAAAGAATTATCGATGCAGGAGCCATGGGAGCAGAGATTGTTATTAGTGGAAGAGGAGTTCCAAGTAGCAGAGCAAAAAGTTGGAGATTTTATGAAGGTTACTTGAAAAAGTCAGGAGATGTTTCAGAAACATTAGTTTCAAAAGGTATTGCAATGGCTAACCTAAAATCTGGAACTGTAGGAATAAAAGTTAGGATTATGCCTCCTGGAATTGAATTGCCAGATTCTATTACAATAAATGATAAAGAACAACCTGTTCAAGAAGAAATTAAAGTAGAAGAAATAATTGAAGAAGTTATTGAAGAAAAACCAAACGAAAAGAAAAAACCAGTCAAGGCTAAAAAAGAAGATAAACCAAAAAAAGAAACCAAGGCTAAGAAACCCAAAGTTGTAAAACCTAAAAAAGAAGAATCTAAAAAAAAGACTGAGGAAAAACAATGAAGATTAAAGCTAAAGAAATCAGGCAAATGAATGAAAAACAAATAAAAGAGAAACTATTTGAAGTAAAGAAAGACCTGATGAAAGCTAATTCACAAATTGCAGTAGGTACTGTACCTGAAAATCCAGGGCAAGTAAAACAAATGAAAAAAACTATTGCAAGAATGTTAACAATCCTAACTGAAAAAGAAAAAGAACCTAAACAGGAAAAAAATAAATCTGTTAAAGAAACCAAGGAGGAAATCAAAAAGCAATGAGTGAAGTATGCACCAAATGTGGGTTACCAAAAGACCTTTGTGTTTGCGAAACTATCGCAAAAGAAGAACAGCAAATCACAATTAAACTCGTCAAAAGAAAATTTGGCAAGTTATCAACTATAATTGAAGGCATAACCGACAAGAACATCAACATCAAGGATGTGATGAAAAAATTGAAGTCGAAACTTGCGTGCGGGGGCACAGTCAAAGAAGGAAACATTGAATTGCAAGGAAAACACTCTCAAAAAGCAAAAGAATGCTTGATTGGGTATGGCTTTTCACCAAGTGCAATTAAAGTCAAAGAAGAAATATGATCAATCCACAAAACCTCACAAAACACGAACTCATTGGCCTTGAAATTAAAGTTGTTGAATCAACAAACAAAAGCCTTGTAGGAAAACAAGGAACAATTGTTGATGAAACAAAAAACACACTGACAATCAAAAAAAATGGCAAAGAAACAAAGTTGCTAAAAACAGCAATTATTTTCGAAACCGAAATCAATGGCACAACGGTCCAAGTCGATGGAAAAGAAATCGCAAAAAGACCAGAAGATAGGATAAAAAAATGAAAAAAGAAACAAAACAAGGAAAGGCAAAAAACATCGGAGTAGATGTTAAAGCTCCTAAGGAAACCTGTAATGATAAGAACTGTCCATTTCATGGAACGGCCAAATTAAGAGGAAGAAGTTTTACAGGTGTTGTAATGGGCCTTGACTTAAACAAGACTGCAAGAGTTGGATGGTCAAGAAATGTTAAATTACCTAAATTTGAAAGATTTGAAGTTAGAAAAAGCAGAGTTAAAGCTCACAATCCTGAATGTATCTCAGCAAAAAAAGGAGATAAGGTAAGAATAATGGAATGCAGACCATTGAGTAAGACAAAAACTTTTATAATTATCGAGAAAATGGAGACAGAAAATGCAATCAATTAGTGCGTCCGTAACAAGAGCATTGCCTGTTGGGGCAAAGGTAGATACTTGTGATAATTCGGGAGCTAAAATGATTCAAATAATTAGTGTAAAGGGACATAAAACAGTAAAAAGAAGATTAAGTGAAGCAGGTGTTGGCGATATGGTTACAGCTAGTGTTATTAAAGGTAAACCTGAAATGAGACACCAAATAGTATTAGCAGTAATTGTTAGACAAAAACAAGAGTATAAAAGACCTGACGGAAAAACGATAAAATTCGCAGATAATGCAGCTATAGTCTTAAAAGATGAAAAAGGAAATCCAAAAGGAACAATATTCAAGGGAGCTATCGCAAAAGAAGTTGCTGAAAGGTGGCCAGCTGTTGCAAAAGTAGCTAAAATAATGGTGTAAAATGAAAGAATGGGTAAAAAACTGGATAAGAAGTAAAAAACCAAACAAGCAAAGGAAATATGTTTACAATGCACCTTTGCATATACAACATAAATTGGTTAATGTACATCTTTCTCCAGAACTAAGAAAAAAGTATGGAAAAAGAAATATCGGAGTTAGAAAAGAAGATCAAGTAAAGATTTTAAGAGGACAATTTAAAGGCAAGACTGGAAAAGTTGTTGCTGTTAACTTAAAAAAACAAAAAGTAAATATTGAAGGAATTGAAAATATAAGAAAAGAAGGCACTAAAGCATATTACCCATTACAACCGTCAAATTTAATGATTACTGAACTTTTCTTAGATGACAAGAAAAGAAAAGAGTTATTAGAAAGAAAAAGTAAAAAGGCTGTTACAAAAGAAGTTAAAAAGCCTGTTAAGGAGAAGAAGGAGTAAAAATGGTTAAACTACATTTATCAAGATTAGCAATGCCAAAAGCATGGCCATTCAAACGTAAAGGAATTAAATTCATAGTTAGGCCTAAAAGTTCAAGACCTATGAGAGATTCATTGCCTATTTTATTAATAGTTAGAGAAATGTTAGGTTATGTTAAGACAGCTAGGGAAGCTAAAAAAGTTTTGAACAATAAAGATGTATTGGTTAATAAAAAAATTGTAAAAGATCCTAAATTAAGTGTTGGTTTAATGGATATTATAGAATTCCCTAAACTAAAAACACAATTCAGAGTATTATTAAACAAACAAGGCAAATTCAAATTACAACCAATTGAAGCAAAAGATACTGGATTAAAACCTTCAAAAATTCTTAGCAAAAATATATTGAAAGGGAAGAAAATTCAAATTAATCTTGACGACGGAAAAAATATACTAATCAAAGAAAATAATTACAAAGTTGGAGATACACTATTAATTGATTTAGAAAAAAATGAAATTAAAGAGCATCTCCCTTTAGAAAAAAGTGCAACAATTTACTTAACTTCCGGTAAAAAAATGGGATTTATAGGGACTGTTGAAAGTATAAAACAATTTTCAGGAGTACAAGAAGACAACATTATATTTAACCATAAAGGTAAAAGCGAAGAAACAAAGAAAAAGTATGCTTTAGTGATTGGCAAAAATAAAGCAGCAATAAACATCGAAGAAAATGAGTGAAGTCATGAAAAAAATTAGGATAGAGAAAATTACATTGAACATAGGAGTTGGAAAACCAGGTCCAGAATTAGAAAAAGCTCTAAAACTTTTAGGACAATTGACTAATGAAAAGCCTGTTGAAACTAAAACTCAAAAAAGAATTCCTACTTGGGGAGTCAGACCTGGACTTTCAATAGGTGCAAAAATAACCTTAAGAGGAAAAAAAGCTGAGGTTTTATTGAAAAGATTATTAGAATCTATTGATTTCAAATTATCAAAAAGGAAAATTGACAAAGAAGGAAATTTCGCTTTTGGAATTAAAGAATATTTAGATGTTCCTGAAATGAAATATGATATGGACATAGGAATTATGGGTTTTGAAGTTGCAGTTACTGTATCAAGACCTGGAAACAGAGTGAAATTAAGAAGAATTAAAACAAAAAAGATTCCAAAACGTCACAGAATCACAAAAGAAGAAACAATACAATTTTTAAAGGATAATTATGGAATAAAGTTTAAAGAAGAGGAGGAAACTGAACAATGACTGCAAGTAGCCACAAAAAAATGTTCAAGCAATTGAAGAATAAACCAGAGAAACTTAAAAAATATAAAAAGTTTAATGCTCCAAAGAAAAGAACAACTGGTATAAATTTAAGACCTTGTAAACTTTGTGGGAGAATAGGTGGCAATATACAGGCTTATGGCCTTAACATTTGCAGACAATGTTTTAGAGAAAATGCTAAAAAATTAGGATTTAAAAAATATAGGTAATAAAAATGACAATGAATGATACTTTGGCAACGGCAATGTCTAATATTCAGAATGCTGAAAAAATAGGAAGAAAAGAAGTAATTATCAGACCATATTCAAAAATGGCTAAAAAGGTATTAGAAATAATGCAAAATCATCATTATATTGGAGACTTTGAAATTATTGAAGATGGAAAAGGCAATTTTATTAAAATTAACCTTATTGGTGCAATAAATAAATGTGGTGTTATAAAACCAAGATTTAGTGTAAAAAAAGATAACTTTGAAAAGTTTGAAAAAAGATATTTGCCTGCTAAAGACTTTGGAATTATTATACTTTCAACTTCGCAAGGAGTTTTAACATTAGAAGAAGCTAAAGAAAAAGTAATAGGGGGGCGGCTAATCGCTTATATTTACTAAAATGATTGAAGAAAGAAGACTAATTAAAGAAATTGCAATCCCAGAAGGAGTTACTGTAGAAATTTCAGGAAAGAAAGTTACTATAAAAGGTCCTCTAGGAGAATTAAGTAAAGAAATTTCAGATCCTACAATCTTTGTAGAAGTAAAAGAAAATAAATTAATTATCAAACCAAAGAAATTTTCAAAAAAACAAAAAATGATGATTAATACATTTTATGCACATTTGAATAATATGCTTAAAGGTGTCAAAGAAGAATTTATCTATAAACTAAAAATTTGTTCAGGGCACTTCCCTATGGCTACGAATATTGAAGGGAATATTTTAGTTGTAAAAAACTTTTTTGGAGAAAAAGTACCAAGAAAGGCTAAAATTCTTCCAAATGTAAAAGTCCAAGTTAAAGGGGATGAAGTTATTGTAACAGGAATTGATATTGAAGTTGTTAGTCAAACTGCAGCGAACATTGAAAGTTGTACTTCAATTAAGAACAGAGATAGAAGAGTATTCCAAGATGGAATCTGGTTGATGGAAAAAGCGGGTAAGAAGGTAGGCGCATAATGAAAAAAGAAGAGTTATTAATATTAAAGAAAAAAGCAAAGAAGAAGAAACCTCATTTTCTTAGACAGGAAGGTCATAGAAGAGTTAAATTAGAAGAGAAATGGAGAAACCCAAAAGGTTATCATTCTAAAACTAGAAGAAAATTCAGAGGTAAAGGAAAATCACCAAATCCAGGTTATGGTAGCCCAAGAGCTTTAAAAGGATTAACTCTAGAAGGATTAAATATTGTAAGAGTTAGCAACCTTAATGATTTAAAAAAATTAGATGTAAAAAATGATGCAATAGTTATTGCAAGAGTTGGACAAAAAAAGAAAGTCGAACTGCTAAAAAGATTACTTGAACTTAAAATCAAAATATTAAATGTCTTAAAACCTGAAGAATTTGTCAAAAAAATCGAAGACGAAGCAATGAAAAAGAAAGAAGAGAAAAAATCAAGAGAAGAGAAAAAGAAGAAAGAAAAAGAAGAAAGATTAAAGAAAGCAGAAGAAAAGAAAAAGAAAGAAGAAGACAAAACTGAAGAAGAAAAACAAGAAGAAGCCAAGGAAGAAAAGAAAAAAGTTCTTGAGAAGAAAGAGTAAAAATGAATTTAGCAACAAAACGAAGGATTGCGGCAGATGTGTTGAAGGTAGGTAAAGATAGAGTATACTTTGACCCTGAGAGATTGGCAGATATCAAAGAAGCAATTACTAAGGCAGATATTAGAAAATTAATTCAGGAATATGCAATTCAAGCTAAACCAGTTGTTGGCAATTCAAAATCAAGAATTAGAAAAAATAAAGAACAAAAAAAGAAAGGAAGAAGACAAGGTCCAGGTTCAAGAAAAGGTAAGAAAAGATCAAGACTTTCAAAGAAAGATGCTTGGATGGCAAAGATTAGAGCTCAAAGAAACTTCCTTAAAACTGTTAAAGAAAATAAATTATTAGACACTAAAACTTATAGAGATGTTTATAGGAAATCCAAAGGTGGATTTTTCAGAAGCGTAAGACATATAAAGATATATTTAACTGAACGTAACTTGTTCAAGAAGAAATAAAATGGCAAGCAGAAGAATTTTAGTACTATATAACAGGAAAAGGGCAGGAAAAACAGATTACAAGAAAAGGTTAACCTTACTTAAATCTAAGAAACCAAGGTTAGTAGTTAGAAAAAGCTTGAAAAATATTACTGTCCAAATCATTGATTACAAAGATAAAGGGGATTTAGTAATGGTTAATGCTACAAGCAAAGAACTTATAAAATTAGGGTGGAAAGGTTACGGAAGAAATGTAACATCTGCTTATTTAGTAGGTTTGCTTTGCGGTGTAAAAGCAAAAGAAAAAGGAATAAAACAAGCAGTATTAGATTCAGGACTATATATTTCAACAAAGGGTTCAATAATTTATGCAGCATTAAAAGGTGCATTAGATTCTGGGCTTAATGTTCCACATGGTGAAGAACTTTTTCCAACTGAAGAAAGGATTAAGGGAACACACTTAAAAAAAGGAGCAGACAGCTTTGAAAAAGTTAAAGCAAGTATCCTTGGGGGCAAAAAATAATGGCAAGGAAAGATAAAATTGTAAAGGTAGAGGAAACAGGAATTAGGAAAGATAAAGGTTTTAACAAAGAAGCTTGGACACCTAAAACAGAATTAGGGCAGAAAGTAAAATCAGGAGTCATAGATAATATTGATACTATTTTAAATTCAGGTAAAAGAATTTTAGAATCAGAAATAGTTGATGCATTATTACCAAATTTAGAATCAGAATTGTTAAAGATAGGACAATCAAAAGGTAAATTTGGCGGCGGTAAAAGAACTATCTGGAAAACAACACAGAAAAAAACCAAAGAAGGTAACAAACCATCATTCACAACAATGGCTGTTGTCGGTGACAAAGATGGGCATGTTGGTATTGGATTAGGCAAAGCTAAAGAAACAATGCCTGCAAGAGAAAAAGCCATAAAACAAGCTAAACTTAATATTATAAAAATCAAACGCGGATGCGGTTCTTGGGCCTGCGGTTGCAGAGAACCACACACCATTCCTTTTGAAGTTAAAGGAAAATGTGGCTCATTAAATATCAGAATTAATCCTGCACCTAAAGGAACAGGATTATGCATGCAAGAAGAATGTCAAAAACTATTAAAATTGGCAGGAGTTAAAGATGTATATTCAAAAGCTAGGGGCCAGACTGCTTCTAGAATAAATTTAATTAAAGCCTGCTTTACAGCATTAAGGCAACTGACTACAATGAAAGTAAAAGATATACATGTTGAAAAATTAGGAATCGTTTCAGGTAAGAAGGAGTAAAATGGAACAAAAAAGAATTGCAATAGTCAGAATACAAGGAGGAGTAAGAATTCATAGTACTGTGAAGGACACTTTAAACATGTTAAGGCTTTACAAAAAGCATACATGTGTTGTTGTTCCAAATAATCCTATCTTCATGGGGATGTTAAACAAAGTTAAAGACTTTGTAACATGGGGAGAAATAAATCCGGAAGTATTCAAACAATTGTTAGAGAAGAGAGGAAAGTTACCTGCAAAAAAACCTATAACAGAAGCTTATCTAAAAGAAAAAACAAAATTAACTTTTGACAAGTTTACTACAGAATTTTTCGCATTCAAAAAGGAACTTAAAGATGTTCCTGGATTAAAACCTTTTTTCAAATTGTGTCCTCCTGTAAAAGGATATGAAAGAAAAGGCACAAAAAAACCATTCAGTTTAGGTGGAGTATTAGGTTATAGAAAAGATAAAATTAATGATCTTATAGTGAGGATGTTATGACTACAAACAAAAGAAAGAAAGTTGTAAGGTACCGTGGCAGTAAAACACATGGTGGTGGCTCAATGAAAAAAAGAAGAGGAGCTGGCAACCGCGGAGGTAGAGGTATGGCTGGTACTGGTAAAAGGGCTAAAACCAAAAAACCTTCTATAATTCAAATGTTTGGGTCTAATTACTTTGGGAAATTTGGTTTCAAAAGACCTAGCAAAATTTTAATTAAAATTAAAGCAGTAAACTTAGGTTATATTGAAGATAATTTTGACAACTTAGTTACTAAAGGAATTATCAAGAAAGATACTTTAAATCTAGCTGATATGAAGAAAAATAAATTATTGGCTAGCGGAAACTTAACAAAAAAATTAAAAATCAAAGCTCAATTTGCTTCAAAAAAAGCTGTTGAGAAAGTTCAAAAAGCAGGTGGTTCAGTTGAAGTTGCTGAAGTTGTCAAAAAAGTAACTGAAGAACCTAAAGAAGAAGCTTAAGCTTCTAAATATGGTTGATATTGTATGAGTAAAAAAAACCTATTAGTTACACTAAAACCAGGTGATGAAAATCATTATTTATTTAGAGATTTTCTACAATCATTACCAGAAGATACAGAAAAACTATGGGATGATATTGGCTACAAAGGAAATTTATTAGACAATATCTACGCATTATCTAAAAAAATTCCAAGAAATCATATTATTTATCAATATGAAGATAGCAAAAAATTGAATTTAGATTATTTTGCGAATAATAGTATTTCACACATAAAAGAAATCAAAGCTGATGATCTTGAAATTATTCTCCATTTTGAAGTTATTTCTAAGACTAAAAGAAGATGGAAACAATTTTTCCCTCAATACCAAATCCCTGAATTAAAAGATAATCTTGCTGAAATTATCAAATTTTACAACAAATTAAAAATAACTCCCTCTAATAAGTTTTTTGATTTTGCAATGCAAAATAAAGAATTCAAAGAAAAATTTACAAAAAAAAGTTTATTTAATCGGAAAAAATTAAAATCACTAGGATTAACTTATCTAGTAATTGGCTTAAGCACTTTAGATAACAGATATACTCTTGATTATGACTTAAAAGGAACTTATAAATTAAAATAATGTTTAAAAATAGGAAAGATTTAAAACAAAAAAAGAATTAGGAAATAAAATGGGATTTAAAGACATATTACTAAACCTGCCTGAAATCAAAGGACCGTTACAAAAAAGGCTTTCATTCAAGCAGAAATTAAAATGGACAGGTTTAATCTTAGTTTTATATTTCTTACTTGGCTTAATTCCATTATATGGTTTAGGAGTTAACGCTTTACAACAATTTGAACAGTTATCTATTATCTTAGGTGCAAGTTTTGGATCATTAATCTCTTTAGGTATTGGTCCTTTAGTTACATCTTCAATCGTATTACAGTTGTTAAATGGTTCTAAAATCTTAAAATTTGATTTAACTACACCAGATGGTAAAAGAAAATTCCAAGGTGTACAAAAGATGTTAAGTATCTTTTTCATTTTTTTTGAAGGTGCAATTTATGTTTACATGGGTGGTTTAGCTCCATCAGCATCATTAGCGCCAGCTCAATATAGAATTATGCAACTAGTATTAATTGGACAAATTATTATTGGTGGTTTATTAATAATGTACATGGATGAAGTTGTAAGCAAATGGGGCTTCGGTTCAGGTATAAGCTTGTTCATCGCAGCAGGAGTTTCTGCAGAGATTTTTATCAGAGCATTTTCACCATTAACTACTGCTGGAACATTAGCTTTTGGAAGTTTGCAGCCACCTGTAGGTAAAGTTTGGGTATTCTTTCAATCATTGTTAGGTAGAAATCCTGTTGGAGCTGCTTTAGCATTAAGCTCAATTGTTGCTACAATAGTAGTTTTTGCATTGTCTGTATACGGCCAAGCTATGAAAGTTGAAATCCCTTTATCTTTTGGCAGAGTTCGCGGTCATGGCATTAGGTGGCCTTTAAATTTTATTTATACTTCTAACATCCCTGTAATTTTAGTTGCAGCATTAATGGCAAACATGCAATTATGGGCTCGTTTATTACAAAACTGGGGTCATCCTATCTTAGGAACATTTTCTGGAAATATGCCTGCTACTGGTTTAGTTGCATGGCTTAATCATCCAAACATTGTTGAAGGCATAATTACTGGAAGCTTTAGATTAATGGATTTAGCACATGCAGGCGTTTATATGTTAATAATGATCTTAGGGGCAGTAGTATTTTCATACTTTTGGGTGCAGACATCTGGAATGGATGCAAGAAGCCAAGCTAAACAAATTATGAGTTCTGGTTTGCAAATTCCTGGATTCAGAAGAGATGAAAGAATCTTAGAGCATATATTGAAGAGATATATTACTCCATTAACAATTTTAGGCGGAGCATTGGTTGGTTTCTTGGCTGCTTCTGCAGATTTATTGGGAGCATTAAGTAGAGGTACAGGAATTTTATTAGCTGTAATGATTATTTACAAATTCTATGAAGAGATTGCAAAGCAACATATGATGGACATGCATCCTTCATTAAGGAAATTTATGGGTAAATGATGCCACTAAATTTGATTTTGGGATAACCAAACAATAACCTTTAAAAATCTTTTTTTCTAATATTTATATTAGTGACAACAGAAACATAGTAAAAGTAGATGACAAAAAATGGGTGATTATTTGATAAAGATTAAAAAAAAGAATGCTCTTTCTTGGGCAATGAAAATGTCCTTCAAAATTACAGGTAATAACTGGAAAAGATTAAATAAGAAACATAAAGAAAACCTGATTGAACTTGGTTTAAATGTTGATGATCAAATAATGTTTGAAGAGGATCGTAAAAAAATATGGGCTATGGAAATGTCTTCAAAAATTATAGGAAAAGATTGGCTTTATTTATGTAGAAGAGAACAAATAAGTGTAATTGTTGTTGCCAATAATCCTAAAGACAGAGATTTATTTGAATAAAAAATCATATAAGTTTATATTCTGTTAAAATATTAGACTTTAGGTTTAAAAATGTCATTAAAAGATAAATTAAAAGAATATGCAAAATTTGATGTCAGCTTTGCTTTAAATAATGAAAAAGAAAATATATTTGGAATTCAATTAGGTGTTTATAATTCAACAGAAAAACTTAAGGGAGCACAGATAGGAATTTCAAATTCTATGAGTTTAGGCAGTATCTTACAATTCGGAATTTTAAACAGGTGTGATTATTCAAATGGTTATCAATTAGGGCTAATCAATAGCGGAATAGATTGTAATAACATACAATTAGGGATTATTAATGGAGCACAATTTGGAAATACTCAAGTAGGATACATAAATTTTTGTATTGATATTATTGGATTACAGTATGGGATATTAAATTGGGGAAGAATGGCAGAAGGCATGCAATTTGGATTAATTAATCTTGTAAAATGTGGGAAAGAATTATGGCAAGTTGGAGCAATTAATGTTAATTGGAATAATCCTTTGATGATGATGATTCTGCCTTTTGTCAATTACTCTATTGACATGGAGAAATATCGTAAGAAGCAAAAATTAAAGTTAGAAAAAGAAATATTAAAGATTAAAGAAACTAAAAAAATTGAAGGTAATAAGGGTATAGTTTATGCCCGTTTCTGATTTTTTTCTCTTCTTAAAAAATCTCCACGATCTAAAACATTTTTTATTTTGTCTTCATCAATAATTTTGCAGTAACCTAAGTTTTCATCATGTTCATTTTGGACTAATTTTCGGTTATTATTACCTTGAATAGATTTAATGTGCCTTTTTCCCAACTTTTTTCTGCCGTAAATAAAATCTATTTCCCCAATATCATTAAGAAAAACTTTTTCTTTAGAAGTTCTTGCTAAAATTTCTAATAATGCCAATGAAGGTTTAAATGTTTCATTTTCTTCTCCTAAATATAAGGAGGCCGCTTCTATCTTGCAATTTAATTTTTTTGAAAGTTCCATTAACTCTTTATTTTCCAAGAAATACTTATTTTTTATCTTAATATATGGTATTTTCTCCTCGGTAAATTTTGCTATGAATTTGTCAATCATTTTTTCACCAGCTTTGCTATGAAAAATCCTTGAGTTTGCGTTTTGTAAGGCCATAACCTTTTTGCTTTTTGAACTTCATTGTTTAACCTTATTCCAAAAGGATTTACAATGCCACTATCACCAATAGTTTTTATGTTTTCAATCTTAACATTAAAATTGTGCAATGCCCAGTCTATCACCATCTCATTTTCTTCAGGCTCCAAAGAACAAGTGCTATAAATTAATTCTCCGCCCTGGTTTAGCAATTGAAAGATATTTTCAAGGATTTGCTTTTGTAATTGAGCTCTTTGGTTAAAATTTTCTATTGACTGCTTGTTGAACCAATCATTTCCCAAAACATAATTTCCCGAGCAAGGTGCATCTACCAAGATTTTATCAAACTTTATTTCTGGCTTAAAGTTTCTTGCATCTACATCGCAAACTATAATATTTTTTAATCCTAATCTTTCAATGTTGTTAAGCAAAGCAATCCTTCTATTTTTATTTGGCTCTAAAGCAATGACTGCTTTAGCTTTTTCTGCTATCTGTGTAGTTTTTGAACCAGATACTGCACAACAGTCTAAAACAATATCCTTATTTGTAATGTTCAAAAGTTCTACAGGTATTTGTGAAGCTGCTTCCTGAATATAATAATAGCCTAACAAATGTTCTGGCAATGCTGAAACTGATACTTTACTTCTCTTTACATAATATCCGTGATTAAGAAAGGGTATCTTTTCTAGAATTACTCCTTTATTGCTTAACCGTTCAATTAATTTGTTTGCAGAGATTTTAGCAGTATTTACTCTAATAGAATTTTGTAATTTAATACTTGGAGCTCTTCCGTTTAACTGTTCATATCTTCTAGTAAATTCCATATAGTAAAAAGAAGTTTAATTGTTTATAAAGATAATCACAAGCTTTTTAAACCTCTTTTAATTCCTTAATTACATTATGTTTGAAGGATTTTTTAATACAATTTTTGGGCCGATTATGAGCTTGTCAGAGCCTGTCCCTATTGCAATTATAAGCTTTTTACTCACTTTAATGACTACCTTGATTTACAAGTATATGACTGATCAGGAAGTTATGAAAACTTTAAAAGCTGACATTAAAGCTTTGCAGGCTCAAATGAAAGAGCATAAAGATAACAAAGATAAGATGATGAACTTTCAAAAGCAGGCCATGACAAAGAACATGGACTATATGAAGAAAAGCTTTAAGCCTATGATTGTTACATTCATACCAATTATTTTCATATTCGGTTGGTTAAGAAGCCATTATGAAGCATTAGGCAATCCTGATGTATTTTTTAGTTTATCTTGGCTATGGACATATATCATATTTTCAATAATAATTAGCATAGGATTAAGGAAAATTCTTAAAATCAGCTAAAGCCGATAGTTTTATAAATACCTTATATTTTTGGATATGAGAGGTTATAATCATGCCAGCAAAAAGACATAGAAACAAGACATTCAGAAAAGTGTTTGTAAGGGTTCCTAGTAGCAAAACTGTTATTCAATACAGAAAAAGGAAACCTTCTAAGGCTATTTGTGCCGGCTGTGGAGATAAATTAAAAGGCGTACCAAGAGAAAGACCTTATAAAATGCAAAAGATGAGTAAGACAGAAAAAAGACCTGAAAGACCATACGGTGGCGTTCTATGCAGTAAATGTTCAAGGGCTAAAATTATCAGCAAAGTAAGAGGCAAATAAAAATGATGGAAGTAGGTAGAGTTTGTGTAAAAATTGCAGGAAGAGATTCAGGAAATTTAGCCATTGTTGTAGACAAGCCAGAAGGTTTGTTTGTATTAATTGACGGTAATGTAAGAAGAAAAAAGTGCAATATAAAACATTTAGAGCCTACTGAACAAAAAATTGATGTTAAAGCTAAAGCATCTACAGAAGATGTGTTAGCTGCAATGAAAAAGGCTGGATTAGAAGTTAAGCAAAGAACTGTTTCCAAGAAAGAAAAAAAGAAATCTGAAAAACCTAAGAGAAAGAGAAAAACTAAAGTTAAAGAAGAAAAACCTAAGAAAGAAAAAAAGGCTAGCAAAAAATGAATGAAGATTTACAGCAAAAATACTTAGAATATCAACAACTTACTAATCAATTAAATTATGGTCAGCAACAAATTCTTCAATTAGAAAAACAGTATATGGAACTGGATACATTAAATAATGCTTTAGAAGATGTTAAGAATACTAAAGAAGGCACAGAAATTATTGCATCATTAGGTAGCGGGTTATATATTAAAACTTCTTTAAAAAGTAACAGCAAGATTATAATGCATGTCGGGGCAAATACAAATGTCACTAAAACACCTGATGATGCTAAAAAAGTTATTGAAGATCAAATGGAACAATTAAAGAAAATTATTGGTGACATGAGAACAGATTTGCAAAAAGGTGTTGTAAGAATGCAGCAACTGCAGAAAGAGTTAGCTAAGAAACAGCAGGGGGAAAAATGAAATTAGCATTAGCATTGGGAAGTTTACTTATTTGTACAGGTGGCTATTTTGCGGGTTACCACATCGGTAGATGCCAAGGTCAAGTAGAAGAAAAGCAATATATACTAGAAAAAATTAATAGGCATGGAATAAAAGCCAAAATAGAAGAAAATAATGATTCTAAATTTACTGGAAAATGTACACCTGTTATAATTAGCAGTCTTAATCCTTTGACATTAGAATTAGAAATGGCTGCAATTTATGCTTGTGAAACTGATTTTACTAAATATTTTAATGATAAACATAAGTAAAATAACTTATTTTTTGTTTTTTAAATAAATTCTTCAATTAGTTGATTTTGTAGCAGCTTTCTTTGTTAGCTTTAATTTGTTTTTAATTGAATTAATTGGTTAGTAGCAGAGGCAAGTATAAATTTGGGTTTGATTAGACTCAATAGATGTTAAATTCAATTGAGAAAAAGACCTATTTTATTTTCTTCACCATTGGTATAGCATCAGGACAAAGCTCCCAATGCCTTTTCTTATAGAAATTAGTAACTTTTTCATTTTCCTTATCAACATATATAACAGGAATTGCCACTCCTCTCTCCAGCAAATTCTTTTCAGCTTCATCCATCAGTTTTGTACCAATGCCCTTATTTTGATACTCTGGATTCACACAAAGATGAAAGATGAATGATGCAAAAGGATTGTAAAGGGAAATAACTCCTCCCAATACCTTGTCACCTTCTGTTGCTACAAGTATCGATTTTGAATCATATTCAATTTGATGTTTATAATTTTCTCTTTGATCAAATTCCTCTTCATACAAATCAGTTTTCTTCAGAATTCTTTCTAAATCTAAAAAATCTTTATCTTGATAAGATCTAATCTCCATATTAATCTCTAAGTATTGATAAACTTCTATTTAAGCATATCGATGTGCGGCGAGCAATTGAACCTAACATCGCGATTAAGAGAAGTCCGAAGCCCTCGAACAAATTTCCCTCGTGAAACAGAGCTGGAAATTTTTTCAGAGATGGCGAGGATTTGGGAAAATTCTGCAAGAATTTTCCTCTTAATCGCTGTTAAACTCTCCGACGAGCAAAGCGAGGAGAGTGCAACGTGGTCGAGCGGAACGAAGTGGAGCGGAGGAGTAATTTTTTGAGCTCGCCATTTATTTTTTAATTGAGGGTGGAAAAGAGTGCTCTTTCTAACTTAAGAGTAGTTACAGAACCGAAAAGTTTATAAAGATGATGTTATTACTCTTTATTATGGAAGCACAAGAAATGTTAAAACATAACTATCATGAATATTTGAGAATTGCAACTGATTTGCCAACTCAAATGAGGGAATGTGGAGTTTTCGAAGTGCGAACATCGATAGGAGGACACGATTTAAAATTCTCACATGAAGGAACAATTCAAGTAGATGAAACAGAACAACTTGCGTTGACTTCAGTAGATAGTATTCTATATGCTTGCTTTCCTAGAGATAAAACTGAGTTTGGTTATCAAGCAAAACCTCAAAATTTACAGCAAGTTGTTCCAGAACATATGAGAATTTTAAGAGGAGCAATTAGCGAAGCTCAAAAGAGCTTAGATGATTTTGTATTCTACAAAAGATAAAACTTTTCGGTTTCTATTATTTTAAAGAGCACTCTTTGGGGTGGGTTAATTATATCTGCGAGCTCAAAAAATTATTGAAACTAACAGCGATTAAGTCTAATCAAACCCAAATTTATACTTGCCCCAGCTAAACAAAGCAAGTTGTTAATATAAAAGAGAAACAAAGCTAACAAAGAAAGCCGCCACAACATAAAACAGTAAATTCTTAAGAAAAATTTATAAATAAGACATTACTTGAAACAACTATGAATAGCAACTTAAGGGTACCAACAACTTGGCAAAGAATTGATGTAAAGAGTCATGAAGTTTATGAAAAAATTTCTGAAAAATTAGAAAATATGGCTGCAAGCATAGTATTAGAATATCAAACCAATACCTTTTCTTCACCAACCCCACAAAAGACAAGAGTCTACCATTTTAAAAACAATACTATCAAAGTTTCTGAATACGACCATACACGACTTGGCAAATTTGAAGGCAAGGTTGAAATTGATATTTTCTCCACTTCAGGAAAGTTTCATGATGCAGTTAAACTGCTTGAAGAGATAGTAGAAGGCATAGCTGGGTGGGAGTATTGTTTTTAATTGAAAAGCTAAGAAACAGTAATTATTTTGAAGTTATAATATGTAATTTATTTTCTCCCTTAGTTTCAATATCCTGAAAACCTATTTCTTTCATTATTTTTTTTATTTCTTCAAGAGGGAATACATTTAAATGATGTTTTTCTTTTGTCTCAGTACCTTTAGAATCTTTTATTATGAAATCCTGGATAAGTTTAGGCGGCCTCAGTTCAGACTCCATTATGATTTCACAATCTTTTAATTTCCATGAGTTTGTTGATTTAGAAAGTTTGTTAAGAATTTTAGGATTTGTAATTTCAATAATTAAAAGTCCATCTTCCTTTAAGTTACTATAACATGATTGAAGCATTAAAGTTAATTCTTTGCTTGCTTTCAAATAAAATATGCTGTTAAACATACAAGTTATTACATCCACTTTTTTATTTAGTTTAAAACTTTTCATATCAACTTTTTTACAAGAACCTAATTTTTTCCTTGCTATGGAAACCATTTCATCACTTAAATCTCCACAAGAAACATTAAATCCTAGTCTTTTAAGAGACAAAGCATGCTCTCCTGTACCGCATGCCAAATCAAATATTGATATTTCTTTCTTTGCGATTTTTGATTTTATTAATTTAGCCAATAATTTTGCTTCTTTCTTGTAATCCTTGCCCATGACTTTCATCCAGTCATGATAAACCTTTGCTTTTGATTCATAAAGTTTCATTTTTTTATTTTATAGCAATATTTGATTGGTCTCTTATGCTTTGGCGGTTCTATTAACACTTCTCCTTTTTTAATACAAGGATAAATAACAATGTAATTTTTTAGTTTTTTCATCAATAAACTATCATCTCTTAAATGCCAAGACCCCAAGAGAACAATAATCGGTTTTTTAGTTTTCTTTAGATTTTGCTCTATTATTTTTAAATGCCTATGCTCTCTTTTTTTAGCTATAATTTCAAATTTAGCAATATCCTCTTTTGTTGGTTCTATACCTTCTTTAATAATGCCTTTTAGCCTTTTTGTCAATCCAAAATTCTTAAAATCAATGCCTCTAATTTTTATGCTCTTTTTCATACAAAGTCTTATCAACTTTTTAACTTCTTTTAATTCAACCATATCAGAAAGATTATTTTGCTTTAAGATACTTATCATTTGATATTTAGAATTTAACTTAAGATCCTGCATCTGTTCAGATAAAATTAAGTCTGGATTTACGATTTCAATAATTTCTTTTTGCTTATTGAAATCTTCAATAAAGCCGTGCGTTTCTCCAATAAAAATCAGCCCATAATTCGTTAAATTAAGCGATTTCATTTTATTTACGAATTTTCCTAGCTTTTCTAGCTAATAAAAAAGCTGCCATTTGTTTTTTAAAAGAGCCGCCAGTATTTAGTTCTTTTGTCTTTACCTCTTCCTCAAAATAGTTTAATATTTCCCATCCGGCATATAGCCCTTTCAATTCATTCCTCGCAAATAATCCTTCATGCTTATTTTCAAAATCCCCCACATCTAAGAAAGTGATTATAAGATTTATGCCATTTAACTTCGTGCTATGTTTAATTTTATCAATCGTATTTCTTGCTTTTCCTCTCAAAAAATGAAGGACAAAAGAGCAATTAATCAAATTATATTGATCAAATTTGAAATCGACAATGTCTTTGTTGATAACTTTCAGATTGTCCTCTTCCATTGAACAAATCTGTTCTGCAAGCAATTTATCTTTTTCTACAGCTGTCACCTTAAATCCTTTTGAAGCCAAAAATAGGGCATCAAATCCGTAGAAGGCACCAATGTCTAATGCATCTCCCTTTGTTAATTTTGTAGCTTTTATCAGCAGAGGCTTAATCATTTTTCTCTTCCATTAGATGTTTAAAACATTGAGGGTCTTTAGCAAAAACATTCCCTGTAGCTGCATATGCAACAGCCCTACATCCCCGGCATAATGTCACTTTAGTACAATCCTTACATTCATAGTTATTTATGTCCCTTAATTGATTTAGTAAAGGATTTTTAATAAAAATTTCTTTAACTCCTTCAGTAATATGCCCCAGAGTTATAGGTAATCTCCTACAAGGATATACTAAACCATCACTTAATACACTTAGCCCAAACATTGCAATTCCACAACCTCCAGCCATAATCGCACTTCCTTGGGCTCTTTTTGTATATTCATTATCCTTATTGAATAAACACCATAGACTTTCTGAAGTTAAGATTTCTAATTTATCTTTATATTTCATTTTTAGCTTATATAATTCTGAAAATGATTCATATAATTCTTTTGTAGTAAGCATTTCCAAATCTTTGCCATTTCCCTCTGGCACCAATTGGGAAAATCCAATTCTTGCTGCTCCAGCCTTATAAGCTTCTTCTATTATTTTTTCGATTTGTAGAAAATTAGTTTTTGTTAAAGTAGAAGAGACTGTTGGTTGAATACCTACCTCTTTTAAATTATTGATGGCTGCCATCGATAAGTCATATGCTCCTTCTTTATTCCTAAGAAAGTCATGAGTTTCCTTTATCCCATCGATGGACACTTGAACTATATCAAAACCAGATTGTTTTAATCTTTTTGCTTTCTCCATTGTTATCAATGTACCATTAGAAAGCATCCTCATTTCCAATCCTAATTCCCTAGAATAATCTATAATTTCAAATATATCCCCCCTTACTAATGGCTCCCCACCTGAAAAATGTATGCCTCCTCTAAAACCCCATTGCTTTACAGTATTTGCTAAATCATCTAACATGGATTTAGCTTCCAAACAAGACATAACGTATCTAGTTTGCCTTTCCTCTTTCGTATGATAACAATGCAAACAATCTAAATTACAACGGGATGTAGAATCCCATTGTATATAAAAATAAGGTTTAGTCATTGTTACACATGCATCCACAACCAGGGCATTGTCTGCAAGTATTACAATTTGCATCATAATTTAATGCCGAATCATAACTTAGCGGGTCTTCATCTAAGTATAGCTTTAAGGGTAGTATCTTATTAAACACCCCTTTTTCATTATCTGATAATTCGTCTTCAAGTTTTTTTTCCATTTTTATTGCCTCCGAAAATTTGTTAATAATTCCGGAAAAAAGTAATTATATTAACATAATCCCTATAAGGTATATAACTTATATAATTCTTAAAAAACAGTAATTTCTTCTATTATAGAAGCTTTCTTTGTTAAGCTTTGATTTGTTTTTGATTGGATTTATTGATTAATAGCAGAGGCAAGTATTATTTCAATTTTTTCTTTTCTTTTTTTGTTAATTGTTTAGCATTATCTTTGCTTACAACTTTCTTTCCTGTATTCTTCTCTAATTGTTTCCTTGCATCTCCTGCAATAGCACCACCTACTTTTGCAACTACTTTATTTTCATCAAATCCTTTAGCATCTTTCGCTTTAGCAATCTCTTTTGTTGATGCTTCTCCCAACATATTAAAAATCAATTCCAAATCAGTCATATGGTCCCTTAGATTTTGGTTTTTGAATTTTGGATTTAAATTTTTTATTTGCTTATACTCTTTTATAGAAACATCAAAAGTCGCTTTGTTTATTTCATCTGTTAATATTGCAAATTCCATTTTTTCTTTTATACCTCTATCACTCCATTCATCTGTAAGATCTTTTCTTATTGCTATACTTCTTAATCTTTTTTCAATCCATTCTTTTGGATATCCTTTAAGTTTATAATATTCTTTAGCTCTATGCATAGCAAGTTCTGGATTTTCTATCTCTAGTACTCTTTCATATCCTACTTTTGCCAACCATTTTTTCATAGGTTCAGCTTTCTTTGAAGGAATAGATTGTACTATTCTTAAAGCCATTTCAGTATTAGCACAGTCTGTAGCATAATATTTACCATCTGTTGCTTGTAATTTCAGTTGTACCCAAATTGGGGACAACTTAAGCTGAAAAAATTCTCTTTCCTTAATTTTACCCCAATATTGCCTTGGCTTAGGACTTCCAGTTAATATTTCTACAATATCAACAACAGAGAACCACCATTCATCATTGTACCATATTCTTCTTATGTTCTTTCCCTGAAAGACTATGAGCTTATTTTTTGTTTCCATTAAGAATTAACTATTTTCTTTTTATTTATAAACTCTGTGTGCTTAGTTGTCAAGTGGCAAATGGAGTGCATATTTTCGGTTTTGTGAACAGATTTTCAGCTTTTGTAGAAGCTTTCTTTTATAGCTTTAGTTGGTTTTTGATTAAATTAGTTGTTTACTAGCAGAGGCAAGTTGTTATTTTCTTTTT
>JAHIMK010000085.1 GCA_018896675.1 Nanobdellota archaeon | reverse complement strand
TTTTAATTTCCGTGAACACTTCGGGGACTTTTACTGGGAGGAACTTGACATTGATATTGAACTCGATGCGCTGAAACACCCTGAACAATATCCATTGAAGTTTGAATAATCGCGATCGAGTTCCCTCTCCCTTTTTGGGAGCCCACAGGGTGCTTCGCGAAGGAGTAGGGTGAGGACATGAACCGTGACCGACAGCGCCTCGCATGAGACACTTCGACAAGCTCAGTGCATCGCCCGTCAGGCTTTTGAAGGGGACGAGGGCTTTGACGTTTGGATTGACGTCCGCATTGATTACGGCACAAAATGAGTGTGTAAAATACAGGCAACTGCATCCGCCCAACAAACAGGAGGGTTATATGCCCAAAGTCGACAATGTAGGATTTGGAAAATTTACTGCTCACAAAATGGAGATACTCAGAAGTATCTTCGGTATGCACTTGGCTGTAACCCAGGCCGTTCTAAATAACCGACCAGCATACAGACAACTTTACAAATACATTGACGCTACCGCTGGCAAAGGATATGTACCTGAAAGTTTGATTCATGGAAGCCCCTTGGCGTTTCTCGACACCGTTCGATCCGAAAAATTCTACAAGCAATTTGAAGTTAATCTTGTAGAGCAAGAAGAAGCGAACTTTGTCGAACTTCAGAAAAATGTTTCTCTATATTGCCAGAACAATGGAATAGACCGCGATAGATTCGTAAAGTTTCACCTTGGCGGTTATGAAAATGTTTTTCCCGAAATTTTGAGAGGTGAAGATAACCGAGAGTTGGGTTTGGTTTTTATTGACCATTCGGGTGATTTACCGAATTTTGAAGCGATAAAAGTACTCAGTGGGCTTCGCCCTCGCATGGAAATTTTGTTGTACTTGTCAGCCAGAAATATAAAGCGACTTCACCATATTACGAATAAATCCTTGTTGGACTATATGCAGGAAATCAGCAAGAAATATTGGCTCATCAGAAAACCAGATAAGTTTGACAGACTTGAATGGACTTTTTTGTTGGGAAGTAATACCGACATATTCAAGGATTACAAGAAAATCGACTTCTTTAGGCTCGAATCGGATGAAGCCCAAAAGTTTTTCCCAAAACTAAACCTTACATCGAAAGAAAGAATGGCGAAACTCCAGCCGCGACTTTTTGATGATTAGAACGAAGGTGCTATAATTGGATTTGACGGTTATTTCTGGAGGAGAAATGGCTACCCAATCTCGGATAGAGTGGACAGAATCCACTTGGAATCCATTAACAGGCTGTACGAAGATCAGCCCTGGATGTAAGCATTGCTACGCGGAGCGTATGGCAAAGCGTCTCAAGGCAATGGGACAGCCAAACTACGTCAACGGTTTCAAGTTGACCATGCACGAGCATGTGCTTGAAAAGCCGCTGGAATGGAAAACCCCGCAGGTGATCTTCGTCAATTCAATGAGCGATTTGTTCCACAAGGATGTGCCTTTGGAATTCATTCAACGCGTCTTTGACGTGATGAAGCGCGCTCACTGGCATCAATTTCAGGTGTTGACGAAACGCTCCGAAAGATTGGCTGAACTTAGTCCACATTTGGAATGGACAGATAATATCTGGATGGGCGTCAGCATCGAAACCAAAGACTACATTTATCGAATTGACGATTTACGTAAAACAGGCGCAAAGATAAAGTTTTTGTCTGTCGAGCCGCTTCTTGGGCCTTTACCAAAGATGAATCTCAAAGGAATTAATTGGGTTATTGTTGGCGGCGAGTCTGGGCCTGGGGCGCGTCCGTTGGAAAGAGAATGGGTTACAGGCGTTCGTGACCAATGTCTGAAAGCCAAAGTGCCTTTCTTCTTCAAGCAATGGGGCGGCGTGCAAAAGAAGAAAGCAGGCAGAACACTTGAAGGTCGAACCTGGGACGAAATGCCTGTGAATATCAATTTGGTGAAAGCGTAAATTAAACGGGCGGCGAAGAGCCGCCTGTTTTGCCGAAGGCCTACTCGGCAAAATTCATTCGACTATAATTGCGGTATTGGAGAATACTTATGAAGTTACCCCTTAACCCATCGCTCACAAGTTAAGCACATTAACAACCTGTCAAGGTAGATTTTAGCGGATTCTGGTAAACTTGGTTGCATGAGCGAAGAAAAGCAACCCCGAAAAGCCAGCAGCGTGCGGCACACGCGTGCCATCCAGCGCGATCATACCAAG
>JAHIMK010000086.1 GCA_018896675.1 Nanobdellota archaeon | reverse complement strand
TGCGGAACAGCCTCATGAACGAGATCCCGGAATGCTCGAATTTCAATGGAAACATACAAGAATAGATGTTTACTTTAGCGCGTGCCGGCACCAAACTGGCATACGTGTTATTTATGAAAAGATCGTACTCCTTAGTGATAGATGACAGTTTATGTATATACCACATTCTACCTATAAAACCTTTTTGATTGACGTCAACATTTACGAATCTGACAGCTGTGTTTTTTAAAGAGAGGTTGAATCCTTTTTCAAGCATTTGGACAAAGTCTTTTCCAGCGAATCTGGAGTTGTCAAAAGCTTCAGTTTCATGGCACAGAATATCAATGGAAGCAGATGGGAAAATGCTATTTATATACGCAATAATATGAGCTATAAGATTTTCGCCGCCTCCCATGGTAGGAAGATACGCGTTATATATACAAACTTTTTTTACCGATGAAGCATTTACTCTGGGCTTCACTTTGGTGAGCCTGCGTAATACCCTGCTATCACTTTTCCTCTTAACGATGAATCTGACATAAAACCTCTTGACGAGGAATTTAGGAAGTTTCTTGGCAAAAGATGCCAGTACCTTGATGTGAATTTTTCTATTTATGCCCCTCACAAGGCCTTCATAAATAACTTGCGAACAATACAAAAAGAGCACTTTCAACAAAAAGCCTGGATGCGAATTTTTCAAATGCATAAGCAGTTTGTTTCTGAAAACCAAGAACGTAAAAAATGGCGACCATTCTCCTGATGTTGCAGCGTGAACGTGATATACGACAGACTTAGAGGCAAAAACAATTTTCTTGCCGTACAGTCTTGTGCGATAGCATAAGTCTGTATCCTCGTAATAGGCTACAAAATCCTCATCCAAAGCTCCAATTTCCTCTATAAGCGTTCTCCTAATCAACATGCTGGCACCGCATACTGCCATGGCTTCTCTAGTTGTGTCGTACTGTCCTTCATCGGGTTGACGAAAACCTATGTCTCCGCCATCCCCTGTGCTAGTCAAATAACTCCCAGCATTCTGAATCTCGTTTGGGTTATGCTTAAACAGCAGCTTTGACCCAACGATGGCTATCTCCTTGTCACTATCGGCAATTGCTACTAACTCCTTAAGCCAGTTTACGTCAACAACTGTATCATTATTCAATAAAACTATGTATTCTCCGCGGGAGTTCTTTATCCCTAAATTGCAACCGCCGGCAAATCCCAGATTTCTTTCAGGTTGGATCAGCACTACATCAGGGTACGTGGAAAGGATAAACTCCCTGGAATTGTCAAATGATGCATTGTCAACAACAATGATCTCGTATTGTTCGCTTGGGAAATCAAGGTGGTAGAGCGAATCTATACACTCGCCCAGGTATTTTTGTCCATTGTAGTTAGGTATAACGATAGACACTTTCTTAGATACGCTGTAGAGCAGCCTGATCTCAGGTCGGAGCCGATTCCTTGCTTTCATCAAGAATCTTTGCCAGCGCTCGATGCGAATCAATTCGCGGCTTCGGACCAGCGAAGCGCGAACTTTGCGCAAGGGCTGTAAGAACAACTTGCTGACCAACTGGAAAATGACAAACAAGGATTTTTCCCTTCGACTTCCATGCGGGAATAATCGCGACCTGACACGCCAGAGCAACTGAATAAGCCGCCAAGCGCGACTGCCATAGATTGCATTCAGCGCCTGCTCCTTCTCCGCCACCTGCGCCGCCAGCGCCTGCACGGACTGCTCCTTCTCCGCCACCTGCGCCGTCAGCGCCTGAAATGTTTCAAATGATTGGGGATTAATGGATCTTACAATACTTACTATGTGAGTATCCTGTTCTCTATTTGAATTGATAATCTCAAAGGCGCTTTCGAAAGTTTCATTCCAACGAAATGCATTTTGAGATAAAAGCCAATTCTCCCTGATCGTTGCCTGTGCGTGGGTCGCTAGTTGAAACCTTAGTTCGTCATTTTCAATCAACTGAATTAAGCAATCTGTCCATTCATCAAGCGAGGAGGCTAATAATCCATTCTTTCCATGAGATACGGCATCAGAATAGGTTTCGAGATGACTAAACACTCCTGGCGCGCCCAAAGCGCTATATTCAAAAAACTTAAGCGGGCTTTTGCATCGGTTGAAAAGGTTATCAACCAATGGGGCGAAGAAAATATCGGCAGATTGGGTCTGGAAAAACGCTGAAAAAGCTTTGTACGAATAAGAATAGTGAGGCGTCAATTCCACCTGAGGTAAAGAAAGCATCTCTGCAGGCGGTTGTATTCCCCAGAAGTGAAAACGTATCTTGTGGGGATAACGCTTTATCAAATCCAGCAAGACCGGCATAACATATTCGATGTCTGGCCTATGAGAGTTTCCACCCATATAGCCAATCGTCAGTATTTCATCTTTTGACTTCAAAACCGGCGGTCTGAGTTGCCAGAGAGTGTCATCGAAATAATTTGGAAGCACTACGACATTATTGTTATAACTGGCAAGTACGCTCTGTAGTCTTGGCGTGGCGACAGTTACCAGGTCGGCTTCCATAAGCGCCTGAAACATCGGCAAAAGAGAGGGTGCATAATATTGAGCCAGTCTATCCGGGTGGTTTTCCGGTAGAAATAAAAGCAAATCATCTAAATCAAACACAATCGGTTTTCTTTCCCGCCTTGCAATCTTTATCACCTTTTGATAATAATCAAATTTTCTGGGAAAATCCCGCTGAACAACAACTATATCCCCATTATGGACGAGTTCGCTAACAGGTTGCCCATTTTCAATGCCATTGATGATGTGAATCCCCGCCTGCTGCAAGGGTTCAATAAGTCGCAAGTGAGCCATTGCATCTTGAAAACCCAAAGAAAATGAATAACAGACTGCATTTCTAATCTTCATAGGGTATTCCTTTTTCCTAACTTCTTCATCCCATGCCATACTTTCTTTACAAGACGTTCGCGATGACTGTCTTTTGGGATTAACCACACACGTATTTTACGAATCACTGTTACTAATTTCCATGCCTTACTACTTTCAATCTCCGCCACCTGCGCCGAGAGCGCCTGCACGGACTGCTCCTTCTCAGCCACCTTGGCCGTCAGCGCCTGCACGGACTGCTCCTTCTCGGCCACGTGCGCCGTCAGCGCCGCCACCTGAACACCAAACGTCTGGACTTGTTTATCCTGCTGCCTTAATCTATCTTGCGTTTCAATTGACAATTGCCGTAGATCAAAATTCTCTTTCCTCAACTGCCAGAATTTGCGTTCATATTCTCGAACAAGCCTGATGCTTGTTCGTTTTGTCTTTACAAACCTGACAGCCCATGACGTAATATAGGACAGGTCAGCTTCCATATCTCGGTAAAAGCCATAACGAGCGAGCTGTTCTGCCCAATATTCTGGATCATGGACATTGAAGTGAGTTGCTTCTTTATTATCAAACGGGGTTGAGGAAAAAACAATCTCATTTGAGTGGGTGCATAGATTCTCAATTGCTTTTTCTGCTTCCTTCTGAGGCAAATGTTCAAGGATTTCAATACAGGTAATCAGGTCGTATTTATTAGGAAAAGGCTCGGTTATAGATCCGATCCAGCAATACGGCTTAATATCAGGATGAACATTCTGTATTGCATATTCAGAAATGTCGACCCCATAGGCTTCCACGCCACGGTTTCGAAATGCTTCAACTAGAAAACCCCAAGCGCAGCCGGCATCTAGTACGGTTTTTGGCTCAAATTGCTCGATAATTCTTTGGGCAATCTGGTCAAAAAAAGTTAACCAACCTTCATCTCGTTGGTATGGGCGACCGCAATCATGGGAAAAATAATAGGCATCGTATAAAGAAGAAGTCGTCATAATATTTATTCCTTGTTTACACGAATTCCAGGCTCGGGTCTTCCTGGATATAGGCTGGAACAGTGCCCAGGTAAGGCAAGGCAGGCAAGTCCTGCCATGCGCGCAACAGATGATAGGCAGGCGAAGTTAGCAGGCGGGCGATAAAATCCATCCGCTCGCCCAGTGTGTCCAGGCTGGCAGGAGGGTCAATTAGGGAATGTTCCTCATTGTAAACCCAGCAATCTCTTGACTGCTTCCAACACGAATTCCGCATCTTTCACAGCCTGGCGGGCATCCTGAGCATCGTAGTCTCGCTCGAAATAAAATGAGGGCGCTCGAGCCTGAAAGGTTGAAATCTTGCTCTCCATAAGCAGACTGAACATCTCGCCTGAAAATGGCTTCTCCCTGGCCGATGAGCTTCTCTCCATCTTCCTGCATGCTTTTACTCACAACGCGATCCTCTCGCCCAGTTTCAAATCTGGTTTCAAATCCCAATACCAGCTCCCATCGCGCTTTACTTTTTTGGCCCCTAACTCTTGCAAACGCGCCTGCAACACCTTCAAGCGCTTCTTAAAGAACCCATCCCGGTCAAGTAAAATCTGCGCCTCTTCGATCATGTCCAGGTAAAGATAGCGGTTCTGCGCTGCTTCCTCGCGAGAGAGCACAATCACATTCAACTCAGGGAAAACCCCTCGCGCTTCCAGATCTTTCCAGCAAGATTCTTTACGCAATAGACGCAGAACACTCAAGACAGGTTGGAGCCGTTCCCAATAAACGGGAGAGGCTTCTCTCAGAACAAGAAGGATGTCCACATCGCTCTCCAGTCTGGCTTGCCCTCGCGCCACAGAACCGTAAAGGACTATGGAGAGAAGATTATCACCCAAGGCCCCTTCCAGGGAAGCAACGAAGCGATTCAGCAGGACATTATAAGAAGTCATCAAACTACTCATCACTTTTGTCAAATCCCGTGTCATTCTATAATCTCCTATCCAACCCACCTGATATGCGGGTTTAGCTTTCGCCCATTGACCGCAAGGCTTCCAAATATTTTTACGTTTCACCTCGTCACTTCCGACCACTGTCTATCATACCATATCCGCGAATATCTTTTCCATCCGCCGGAAATAGAACAGACCACTGCTTGCAGACTCACCTGCCACCGCCAGTCGGGCAAGTTCCTGGCTTTCGTCGCATCCGCCCAACTGGTCAACATGTCCGCCGGATTGGGTGGATGGCGTTCAATACGAACCTCCTTCTTCAACTGTTATCCATCTCCTTCAGGGAATTACTCTCCAAGCCATTCCTGGCGAGAAACCCCAGCCTGCCGAAGAATTCGCTGCAAGAGACCAACGCCGATTACATCTTCATGAGGATTAGGAATGATCACCGTGATGTTCCCCCGGCGCATCCATTCGACTTCGCTCAGGACAGGTCTGTGGGTGCCGTCCACCAGCGTAAGGTCCGTCAAAACCCAATTCACGCATTCGCTGTACAAATTCGCGCCAGGATACTGGTTTCAGCCGGGTCATAAAAGTCTCATACGGGCTGAGCAATCTGGCTCAGGTCAATACCAGCCATGACTGGGATTGGTAAGCCCAATCGCAATCGTAGAGCGAGCCAGTCGCTGAGAGCTTCACGCAACTCGCCCCTGCAACCCTCTAAAGTCACACGTCGCGCCCAAACACCTTGCAGATCAGGAATTTCCCCCCAATAGGTCCCATCCTCTTCAATGATTTCATAAACGGCTAATTCCATCGCCTTGTCAATATAATTTGCAAGCATAGTCTATTTCTCCTATCCATAATGGACAATCAAGAACACCGCCGACATGTTATCGTCGTAATGCATCAGGCGTATACCTCCACCTGGCGAGTTTCAATGGTCAGGGGCAGATCTTGCTCTGCCGACCCATGCGCAGCACCTACTCGGCAGGGTGCTTCGCAAAGGCCTACCCGGCGCGAACTTCAAAAAGCCCATGCCGGGTTTGGAACCTCTATGGTCACCATCAGCCCCTCCGCCTCAAATGGAATCTCTGTGACCAGCATTTCTTGAGCGCCAACGCGTAATGACTCGATGACCTGCTCACGCGTTCTTTCTTGGGCATTTACACCTGGCAGATCCACTAACCGCTGCCGCGCAATCCACCAATCATTTGTTTTTTTGATTACGGCTCGATACTCCATTGTTTACCTCACAAAAGGAAGGTCCAAATCTTTACGAGTTGATTTCTTTTCATTTTTCTTTCTATGCCGAACCCTGGCTGACACCCCACCAGGAACGTGGGGCAGGCAGCCGGGGATTGACGGACATTCTGCCGAAGGCCTACTCGGTAATCCAGACGCCGTCTTCATCGCGGTCGAGGCTCACGATCAATTTCATCTTGACCTCCTGGTCGGTAGTCTCCCTGTTATGTGCAGCTCACAGATTTTCACCGCTGAGAACGCGGAGAACGCAGAGTTTTGACCTGTTTTTCTGCATTTCTCAGCGTGCTCTGCGAACTCTGCGGTTGAATTCTCGTAACCACACTTGTGGGGGAGACCATCTGCTCTTCTCGGTCGGGATTGTAACGTAAAATCGCTTACACGAATTCCAGGTTCGGGTCTTCCTGGATATAGGCTGGAACAGTGCCCAGGTAAGGCAAAGCAGGCAAGTCCTGCCATGCGCGCAACAGATGATAGGTAGGCGAAGTTAGCAGGCGGCAGGCATCCACTGCCTGGCGCCATTCAGGACGACGGAGTTCAGCCACAGTTTCTACATCCGGCAAAAGGCCAAAATCCCAGGCGCTGCACAGGCGGGCAATAAAATCTATCCGCTCGCCCGGCGTGTCCAGGCTGGCAGGAGGATCAATATCAGGATAAAGTGTGCCGTCAATCTTCAAAGCCATGCAAAAACCTCTCGAGGAACCACATCCGCAATTGTTCTGCCGCCAAGCGTTGCTGAGGATCGGTGATTTGCTCCAACGGTCGTAAGCATTCAATGCGCGCCAGATGCGTATGGATTGCCAGCCTTGCCCGTTCCGGATCTGCGTTTTCGCTTGCCAGCCGCTGGCGTGCATGCCACAGTTCCCAGCATTGCCTGATACTGCATCGCTCCTCCTGACAAAGCATGTAAAT
>JAHIMK010000055.1 GCA_018896675.1 Nanobdellota archaeon | reverse complement strand
TCGAGGTTAAGGTTAACTTATTTTTTGATAATTTTTTATTTTTGGTTAGGCGTCAAAACTTTATAAATTTTATGGTTTTAATTAATATGTTAAATGTTTTTCGAGGTTAAGGTTAACTTATTTTTTGATAATTTTTTATTTTTAGTTAGGCGTCAACAAGCTCACTTCTATTTTTAACTAGTGACAATTTGTAACTAATTGGTTTTTTTTTGACTTAATTTGTGAAGAGTATTTAGTATTTAAATCTCTTGCAGATAGTTGTCAAGTGGCAAGTGCTGCGTATATTTTCTTTAACTTCGAAAATCTGTTCAAAAAACCGGACAAGAAATTAACTTAAAAACAAAAATAAAGCAATTAGAGAAGCCTCTATAAGAAAAAAATTAAAACTTTAATCTAAATTGAAGTTATAGTTAAGTATTTATATTGAATTTAATTAAGAATTAATATGGAAGATTCATTTATTTTGGTTAATTTGAATGAAAGTAAGGCTAAGAAGTTAGCTCAAGTTATTTCTAATAATACTTCTAGAAAGATTTTGGATTATTTGGCTAAAAAGAATGAAGCTACTGAAACTCAGATAGCTAAAGATTTACAATTACCCTTGTCTACAGTCCATTATAATATGAAACATTTGAAGGAAGCTAATTTGGTTAAAGTAGATGAATTTCATTATAGTGAGAAAGGTAAAGCTATGGATCATTATAAATTATCTAATAAGTTTGTAATCATTGCTCCTGATGAAACTAGGTTGAATTCTGTTAAGGAAAGTTTGAGTAAAATATTGCCTGTAGCTTTAGTTTCTTTGATTGCTTCTGGTTTAATACATTTGTTTACTCAAAGAGAACCTTTAATGTTAGCACAGAAAGCTTCTGATGAAATTTTAGAGGCTGCACCAATGATGCTTTCTAGAGATGCTGGTGCTGTGATAACAGAAACTATAGAACCAAATATTGCATTATGGTTTTTGATAGGTTCATTTGTTGCTATGAGTATATTCTTTGTTGTAGATATTATTCGTAAAAAATTACATTGAGAAAACAGGTTCAGGCATTTCTACACCTTGCAATTTAGTTTTCCAACCTTCTTTAGCAAAACCTCTGCAAACCGATTCGTCTTTTTGTTTGTTTAAGAAACAAATATCAAAACCGTCTATTTTGTCATCTGGTATTTCCATTTTGATTGGTGACCAACATTTCAAGATTTTAGTTTTGTCTTGTGTTATTAGTTTGTCAATAACAGATTTGGTTTCTTCTATGTTGCCTATACCTCCCTGGAATAAGCCTATATTGAATTCATGGCAGAAAGTAGGCTCTAATTCAAAGGATTTGTCTGCATTTTGAACGGCTTTTTCATTTTCATCCAAAAGATAGTAAGAAATACCTTGCGCGTCTAAACAAAAAGTATCTTCAGGATTGTTTTCTAAGATTATTGTACAATGATCTATGACTCCATAAACTTCTTGTAAATTCATGTGTACGAAAATTAATGCTTTCCTTGCCTCTGTATCTAAATGGTTTTCAACTAGAACATTGTTAAGTTCTTCTTGCGCTTTAGCATAATCTTCTTTAATTATATAAGCATAACCTTTTAATTTTGAATCTTTGCTTAACCTTAAGATGTTTTTAATTGCTTTATTATCTTCTGTTAATGCTAATTCAATTAAGCATTCAGAATGAGTTTTAGGCAAGTCCATTGAAACTAAACAAGCCTCTAAATTGTTAACATAATCAACTTCATAATCTTTTATTGTATAATTAGTTCTGTAAACTGTTGCAATAATAATTAACATAATACATGCTAAGAATATTAATCTGAAAACTTTTGAATGTTTTAATAATTTTATTATTGATCTCATTTAAATAAATAATTCAATAAGCATTTATAACTATTTCTTTTTCTTAACAATAATCTTGCTTTTCATTAATAAAGAATTAGGGATTAAGATAATATCTCCTTCTTTTGTTTGAATTTTAGTTTCCATTATATCTAAATCTACAATTTTACCTTCAGCAGTTCCTACGCTAATCTTGTCTCCTTTTTGGTACAAACCTTTTGAGTGCATCATGAATCCTGCCGTAATGTTTGGGATAATATCTTTGAAAGCTAAAATTATGAAAACTATCATAATAATTAAAATCACAATCAAAATAATCTGTAATATTGTTGTTGCTAAACCTAATTCTGTTAATGCCCAAATGACTGTTGCAAAATAAATAACATATTTTAAGATGCTTGACGCGAATTCTTCTAATGGGAACTTGAAGCCTACTCCTGCCAAAACTGAATTAATTTCAAAACTGTGCAATAATTTTTTGAAAAGTTTGGCAGAGATGTTTGCTATAATTATTCCAAATAATAATATTGCCAAGGCTGCAATTAACTTAACCATGAAGTTTGATACATTTTGCATTCCTAATGTATCTAGGCTCACTATATTTAGCAAATTCATAAGTATTGAAATACTTTTTTAACTTTAAAAATATTGTGATATTTCCGTATTTCTTGAATTATTTACTATTTTTACTGCTAAAAGTTAATTAATGTGTCTTTTAGAATATCTCTATGAAAATATTGTCTTTACCTGAAAATGAAAGGCCGATAGAAAGGTTATTGAACCAAGGTGTCCAATCTTTAAGCAACGCAGAATTATTGGCAATAATATTAAGGACTGGAAGTAAGAATGTTAATGTTATAGATTTAGCAAGGAATTTATTAAATGAATTTAATCTAAAAAAAATATCTAATTTAAGCTATTCTCGTTTAATTAAACAAAAAGGAATAGGCAAGGTGAAAGCCTCACAGTTAATTGCTTGTTTTGAATTAGCTGAAAGATTAAGCACTTTTTCTGAAAATAAATTAATTAAAGTAACTTGTGCTAATGATTTAATTCAAAGATATTTCTCCAAAATGAATAATTTAGACAGGGAGCATTTTTTTGCGGTTTACTTGGATTCCAGACAAAAAATCATCAAAGAAGAGTTATTATTCATTGGCTCCTTAAATGAATCTGTAGTACATCCCAGAGAAATTTTCAAGCCTGCTATTGCTGAAAGTGCTGCTGCTATAATTTTATTACATAATCATCCTTCTGGGAATCCTGAACCTAGTGAAGAAGACTTAAGAGTTACAAAAGAATTAACTGAAGTTGGAAAACTTTTAGGAATAGAACTATTAGATCATATAATTATTGGAAATAAAAGTTATTATAGTTTTAATGAATAATTATTCTTTAATTTTATCTTTGATAATTTTGCCTCTTTCTGTTAATTGATATAATCTTCCTGTTTTAGCTTTAGGATTTAAAATCTTTACAAATTTGTGTTTTTTTAATTCATTTAAAATTCTAGAAGTGTGATTCAAAGAATATCCTGAATCTTTTGCAATTTCTGTGGGAGTTTGAAGACCTTTTATATGGACAATTATCTCTCTTCTTTGTTTTCCTCTTTTAATCCAGCTTAATTCTTCTATCTCTATTGTTTTCATAGTCCTGATTATATAATTATTTAATAATACACTTACTTCTTTTCTATAACAGATTTATAACAAAAAGTTTATAAATATTCAATATATCTTCTTTTTATGGTTAAAACAGTTGAATTAAAAATATTTTTTGAACTTGACGCTTGTAAGGAATTTATTAATGCTTTTTCTAAGAATAATGTTGTTATTAGAAATGAAGTCACTCCTATCTTGAAAAATTCCGGAACTATGAAATATTTTGTTTTTATTGAATTTGAATCTTAACAATCGCCTTTAGGATTTTTTAAAAGGCTAGTGTATGCTTTTTCTTGTTCTTTAAATGTATCTCCTAGTTCAATTAATGCGTCTACAAGTTTTTTAGGGATTTCATTTATTTTTTCAAGACTTTCATTTATTTGTTTAGTTCCTTTTTGTATTTCTTGAAATCCTTGGCTAATTTTATCAACATTTTCTTTAATTTTAGCCAATCCTTCTAAAGATTTTTTTCCATTGTCTTGAATTTCAATGTGCCTTTTGTAACTTTCTTCAATTCTATCTAATAATTTAGGAAATTGTTCATCAGAAATATTAGGATGGTCTAAACCATAAGCCATTGGTTTTATTTGTTGTTTAAACTTATCTCTAACTTCATACTTTGTATCCATTTCTATTAGGAAATCTTCAATTTGTTTTTTTCTGTCCATTTTAAATTTTTTTAATTTAATTTTAATTTATAAATCTTATGGATTATAATCATTAAAAAGTTGCGAAAAGTTTATAAGAACAAAGAAGAAAATTCTTGCAAAATGGATTTTACAAAGGATATTTTGGGAAATGGTACAAGGCTTTATGTGTATCAATCAGACTTATACACTCATACTTCTGTTGATTTTAATTTTTATTCACAAAGAGATGAAAGTAATGCTGCAAAAACTTTAGTTAATATGGTGATGATGGGGGGTTCTAAAAATTTTCCAACTAATCAAGAACTAAGTTTGGCTGCTGAGAAAGAGTTTGGAGCTATTTTGATGAATAAATCAACTGTTATAGGAGATTTACATACCTTTGGATTTTATTTGGATATTTTAACTAAAGAATCCTTAATTTCTGGTCAGAAAACATTAGAAAATACTATATCATTATTAGCTGATATTATACAAAATCCTTTAATTAATGATGGAAAGTTTAATGAAAATGATTTTGAAAGAAAAAAAGAAGAACTTCTTTTAGGAATTAAAAAAGAAAAATTAGATAAAGGTACAAAAGCAGCCTTAGGTTTTTTGAAATTAGTATTTGGAGATGCTAAATGTGTATATCCTAAAAATGGAACTGAAGAAGATGTTGAAAAATTAGAAAATTTTGAATTAGTAAAACTTTATCATAATTGGATGTCTTCTTTACCAAGAGCAATATATGTTGGAACACATCTTAATTCTAAATATATAAAAGAAGTTTTTGAAAAAAGTTTTGATACTCTTCCCAAGTGTAAAGGTGAAGCCCATATAGAAAAAACACCAAAGAAAAATCTTAGTACTTTTTTTGAAGAACAAGATAGTTTTGATCAAACAGTTGTTTATGCCGGGGTTCCAGTTAAAGTTCCAAAAAAGAAAGAAGATAGAGAAGCATTAAATCTATTAAATTTTTATCTTGGTGGCTATACTAATGCAAGATTATTTACAGAGATAAGAACCAAAAGAGATATGGCTTATGGTGCTTATTCACATTTGGATTTACATAAAAGCTTGATGTTTGGAACAGCAGGTGTTGATATAGAAAACAAAGATAAAACAGTTGATATTATGCTGAATGAAATTGGTAAAGTGGCTTCTGGTAAGATTACAAAGTCTGGGTTTAAAGAAGCTAAAAATTATTTATTGAACTTAAGATTGATGAGTTTGCATACTAAAGGCAAAAGGCTTGATTTTATTGAAGAGTCTCTTTTAAGCGGTTGGAAAGACCAAATAAAAGATTTTGAAACTGCTTATACAAATGTTAATTATGAAGATGTTGTAAGGGTTGCTTCATTAATTAAGAATGAACCAATAGTATATTGTTTGCTTCAAGGAGGTCGAAAATGAAGTTAGAACAATTTGTGGATAAAGCATTAGGTAATGAATTGTACAAGGCACAACTTTCTTCTGGAATGGAAGCTACTTTAATTCCTTTAAATCCTGCTGTGAATAGAACCATGGTTCATCTCTATACTAGGTTTGGAAGTATTGATGCAAAATTTTTAGATTCTAATTTAGGTAAAGAAGTAGAAGTAGAAGATGGAACTGCTCACTTTTTAGAACATTGTGCTTTTTATGATCCTGAAGGGAATGATGCTTTACAATGGTTTGGAAAGAAAGGTGTAAGTGGTAATGCTTGGACTTCTTTTGATCATACTTGTTATCATTTTAGTAGTATCAATGAAAATTTGAAAAGAAATTTAGATTTTTTAATTAGTTTTGTGACAACTCCATTTTTAACTGATAAAGTTGTTGAAAAAGAAAAAGGAGTTATTGACCAAGAGATAGCTATGTATGAAGATATGCCTGGTCAAGTTATACTTGTTAATTTGCAAAAAGCGCTTATGAAAAAACATGCTTTTGCACGTTCTATTGCTGGGGATAGAAATTCTATAAGAAGAATAACTAAAGAATATTTAATTTCAGCTTACAATACTTTTTATCACCCTTCAAATCTTAAACTTGTGATGTTGATACCTTCTGAAAGTAAAGATGCAATGAAATATTTTGAGTTGGCTGAAGAGATTAATAATGGTAAGAATTTCTCTCCTCAAAAAGCTCCTGAATTTGTTTATGTTGATGAGCCTTTGGAAGTAAATCAAAAGAAAATTGTCGCTCGTCATAAAGTTCCAGAACCTTTAGTTTTTATGGGCTTTAAAGGAAGCATGGGTATGGATAAAAATGCTGATGAAAGATTAAGAGAAAATATAGTTAGTGACTTACTTGTAAAAACAGTATTTAGTCCTAGTTCAAAGGCTTTTTATGAATTAGTATTGAAGAAAGTGATAAGGCCTAATAGTTTTGAAGGTTTTAGTTATTCTGGGAGAGGCTTTGGAATATTTGGAGTTAATGGTTCAATAGATGATGAAGATAAATTTGTTAATGGCGTAAATGAAATGGTTAAAAAACAAGTTAATGGAGAAATGTCCAAAGATTTGTTTGATATTGTAAAAAAAGCTTCAATAAATGAAATGGCTAAAGTTTTTGAACTTGAAAGTCCAAGAAGTTTACAATCTGCTATGATACATATTTTAGCTTCTGGCTTTAATCCTATGAATTATATGTCAACACTATTAGATGTAACTTATGAAGATGTTTTGGAAGCTGGTAAAAAATATTTAGATACAGATAATTATGCTGTTTCAGTATTATTGCCTGAAGAATAATATTAAAGAAACGCCGAGGGAGGGATTTGAACCCTCATATCCGAAAAGGAAACTAGCTTAGCAGGCTAGCGCGATACCAGGTTACGCGACCTCGGCAATAACCTTGTGTTTTTAATAAAGCATTTTCTTTATATGCTTTTTGGCTATCATAAAGTTTTATAAATGGGCTAGGATTAGCAAAACTCATGGGCCTGTAGCGCAGCATGGATAGCGCGACTGCCTCCTAAGCAGTAGGTCGTGAGTTCAAATCTCATCAGGCCCGTTCTTTTTTACAGATGAAATGCAAAATTTTCAAATAATTTTAAATAGTTTAAGACTATTACTCTTCACTATGAAAATAAAATCTTTAATAACTATATTATTGCCTCTTACTTTAAGTTGTGCAACACCAAGCCAAGAAACTAAGCCCCTAGTTGAAGAATATCCTGCAACTTATGTTCCTCAAATTAAGACGCACAGGGATTTATTGCGGGCAGAATTAATGAAAGAATTAACTTCTTTGAAAAATAAGAAGATTGATGAAGATAAATATGTGCCTAAAAATATTGAAACTTTAACTAAAAAGAATTTTAATAATAATGTTTTGGAAAACAAATTACCTGTTATAGTAGAATTTTCAATTGATGGTTGTAGATATTGTGATAAAGTTAAACCTGATTTTGATGAAATTTGCGGCAAATATAAAGCTGAAATGAAATGTTATGAAATTAATGTTACAGATGCTAATCTTATTAATGCTAAGTACAAATTAGAATATTTTCCAACATTTGGCTTTTTTAATAAAGGTACAAGCTTGAAAAAACATTGGTTTGATGGGGCTGCAAGTAAAAGGCTTTTAGAAAAATCTATAAAAGATTTCTTAGATGATGTTAAAAAGAAGAAATAGTTAAATTTAAATAACAATTGCTTTATTTTCTAAGCAGACGGGCTCATGGTCTAGTGGCTAATTTCAAAAAGAAATCCATAAATGACAACACCCTTACAAGGTGTGAATCCCAGGTTCGAGTCCTGGTGGGCCCACCATTTTTTATTTAGTTCTAGAGAGTTAGCTTTCATAGAGAAAGATTTATAATAATTAGGCAATAAAAAAGTAATATGGGAATAAAATGTATTATTATTCATGGTTGTCCATCTAAGAAGGATTTAAATCCAGAAACAAGAACTTATGATAAACACTGGATACCTTGGATAAAGAATAAGCTTATTTCAATGGGAATAAAAACTGAAACACCACTTATGCCTGAACCTTGGGCTCCAGATTATGATAAATTTAAAAAAGAATTTGAAAAATATCCTGTTGATGAAAATACTGTTTTAATAGGACATAGTTGTGGTTGTGCATTTTTAGTTCGTTGGTTAGGTGAAACAAAGAAAAAAATTTTTAAACTAATTTTAGTTGCACCTTGGAAGATTAATGATGAAGGTAAAGGAGATAAATTTAGAGAAGCATTTTATACTTATTCCATTGATGAAAATATTAAAAAACGAGTTAAAGCAATTATAATGTTTACTGCAGATGATGAAGAAGATGAAGGAAAAGAAAGTTTGCGAATATTCCACAAGGCATTAGGTGGGAAGATTATTGAACTAAAAGAACAGGGCCATTATACAATTGGTGATATGGGGACAGAAAAATTTCCTGAATTAATAAAAGTGATTTGACTAATAAAATGATTTTTGCAATAATAGTTTCTAAGAAGGATAAGGCAGGAATGACTATTAAAGATGCTTTATTAGAATTATATGATTTTAATGACTACAAAACTTATTGGCAACATGAAAACATTAAATTGTATGAAGTTGAACAAGAATCAATACATTGTGAAGATATTGACAAGATAATAATTGCTGATTATTTTATATTTGCAACTAAGCATAAGTCAGAAGCAGGAAAAAATTCTTTGTCAGTGCATGTTCCTGGCAATTGGGGCAAGGCAGAATTGGGTGGTAAAGATAAAACATTGTGTTTGGCTCCAGCATCATTACTAAAGGAAATGTTTTTGGAATTAAATGAGCAAGGTAAAGATTTAGATTATGAAATAACATTAGAAACAGTACATCACGGTCCATGTGTTGAAAAGCCGGTAATGTTCATTGAGATTGGTTCAAGTGAAGGGCAGTGGAAAGATAAGAAAGCAGGTAATGTAATATCTAGAACGATTATGAATGTTTTAAGCAGAGAAATTAAAACTTATAAAACAGTTATTGGCTTAGGCTCATCACACTATCCACAACCATTTAACAAACTATTGTTAAGGACAGAATATGCTATCGGCCAAATCTGTCCAAAATATCAAATGGATAACTTAAATGAAGAAATGCTATTGCAAGCTGTAAAGAAAAATGTTGAAAAGATAGAATTTGTTTTATTAGACTGGAAAGGACTTTCAAATTACAAAGAAAAAGTCATGGGATTATTAGATAAATTAGGTTTAAAATATAAAAAAGTAAAAGAAATTATTTAAACTACAATATAATCTTAATTCTAATGAAATTTTTATCAAATGAAGAGGAAGCATTAAAATACCTTAAGAAAGCAGCAGAAGTTGCATTAAACTCAACTTGTTTACGTTCAAAGTGTGGTTCTGTAATTGTTAAAAATAATGAAATTATTGGTTCTGGTTTTAATAGTCCTCCAAATAATGATGAAAACCAAAGAAGATGTTTATCTTTAAAAGAATCTTATCATAAAAAAATAACAGATAAAACTTGTTGTGTACATGCTGAACAAAGAGCTATCATGGATACTTTAAAGAAAAATCCAGATAAAATTCAAGGCTCAAGATTATATTTTGTTAGGTTAAAAGGAAACGAAATTTCTAAATCAGGTAAACCTTATTGTACTATTTGTAGTAAGATGGCATTAGATTCTGGAATTAAAGAATTTGTTTTATGGCATGAACAAGGAATTTGTGTTTATGATACTGAAGAATATAATGAACTTTCTTTTAAGTTCAATCCTTCAGTGTAATGCTTAAAGCCAAATCTTCTAATTTATTTAAGTTCCATTTAATTGCATCAGCTTTCTTTCTTAAGTTTCCGCCTCTTAAATTAAACTTCAAAAACTCACCGTAAATCTCTTCAACAACTTTTTTGATTTCTAAAGCTTCA
Organism: Nanobdellota archaeon; assembly: GCA_018896675.1. GTDB lineage: Archaea > Nanobdellota > Nanobdellia > SCGC-AAA011-G17 > GW2011-AR17 > JAHIMK01. Next base: position 14,492 of record JAHIMK010000055.1, on the reverse strand, counting down.
GCATCTTTCTTGTTGATAATATAATTAACAGCCTGTCTTACTAATTCGCCTGTAAGATCACATAATCCTAACAAATAATTTTCAATGTCTACATTAAGTTCTTTCCTTGTAGGTATTTTTTTATGTTTTACAAAATTTAAAAAAGCCATTGCTTCAACATATTCTTGTACAGCTACATATTGTATATCTGTATCATAATGTTTTTCTGGTAATGATTCAACTTTGGTTTTTATTTCTTCAACTAATTTTTCTGCTTCTTTAACTTCATGCCTTTGAACAGAATAAATCATTTGTTTGGATAAGTGGATTATATCTCTTGCAGTCCTAATTACTTCTTCTCTTTTCTCTTCAAAAGATTCCATTTCTTTTCTTATATCTTCAAATTCTTTCTTGTCTAACATTTTATGCTCCGTAATTTGCTTCATAATATTCTAATAAATCTTTATTCTTAAGATTATCTGTTGGTTTGTTATTTTCAATAATATCTTCTAAAAGGAATAATTCCTCATTTTTAATAAAATTAATCTTATTTTTTCCTTTTAATATTGCTTTCAAACTTTTAGCTGATTGATATCCTATAATTACAAAAGGAATGGATGAACCAGGAATTAGGGCTATTGGGGGAACATAACAAACTGCAATTGCTAATAAGTTTAATCCAATGTTTAAACTATTCTTGAAAATTTCTCTTCTAACGATTTTTCTGTAAGCTTTTTTTGCTTCTTTTTCTGTTAAGTTAGTTGAATAGTTTACATTAACCTCTGCAATTAAAGAAGCTGCTTTGAAAGATCTTAAACTAGTATTTTGTAATCTAGTTATTGCTTTTTGGATATAATTATCTAAGAATTTTTTAAATCTTGTATTGTTAAGATATTCTTTAATTTTACTAAATTTATTTTCTTTTACTTCTTCGACTAATTCTTCTAATTTAGAATCTTCTGTTTTAGAACTATTATGATATAATTGGTAACTAGATTCATTGTTTATTAAATATAGCTCTAATGACATAAGCTATTTAAGTTGAGATTAAGTTTATAAATTTTGCTATATTTGTCACTTTTTAATGAAGATTACCACCTATTTAATTCGTTTTCTACGTTTTTAACCCAATTGTTAACTAATTGTATTATTAATTCTCTTAGTTCTTTCTTGTTTTTGATTTTGTAATAGAAGATATAGCCACCATCCTTAAGATTCTCTTGGCTTCTTGTTAAGACCTTTTTTTCGTGAAGCTTTTTGACAGCCCTTTGTACTGTTGTTATGTTTAGCTTTAATTTTTTAGTTAGGTCTTTTGTTGTTATCCAGTCTAATTCTTTTAACAAAAAATGCATAACTTTACAGTCTGCTTTTGATAATCTCAAACTGCATTTGATTATTTCATCTAAACTAAATCGTTTACAAGCAAAGTCTATCATTTTAGATGTATTGTTTTAATTCTGCTTTAAAACTTTCTTTAGGCTGACCGCCGATTATTCTGTCAACTTCTTTGCCGTTTTTGAAGATTATAAAACAAGGTATGCTCATTATGTTGTTTTTCATGGCTAAGTCTTCTTCTTCTTGTGTGTTTACTTTTGCAAATCTTAGTTTAGCTTCTAGATCTTTAGCTATTTCTTCAAAAACAGGTGCCATTGCAACACAAGGGCTACACCATGGTGCCCAAAAGTCTACTACAACTGGTAGTTTTGAATCTTTTAGATACTTGTCGAAATTTTCATTTGTTAGTTCTTTAATCATTTATAATTACCTCCTTACAGTATTTCTATAAAATGGAAGTTCTATATAAATGTTATTTAGTACTGCTATTATTGTTTACAAATTGGAAGTTCTTTCAAAACTTTTAAATATTCTTTAAATAATAATTTAATTAGGTGATTCTTTGGAAGCTGACTTAAAAGAGGTAATAATAGAAGCATTGAATGATGCGCGGGATGCTTTTGTAAAGCTGGATTCAAACAAATTAAAATCCATCAGTGATTATACAATTCATTATGCTGGAATTTTTCAAGATTCTTATTCTATTAATCTTGCCATTGTAATTTATTCTTTGGCAAAAGTTGTTGAAGCAAGAAAATTGAGGGAGACTGAAAAATGGCCTCAATTTAAAGAGTTTGTAATGAGAGATCTGAATGAAGCTTTGGTTGCTTTAATTAAAAATGATGAAAAAGATTTTGTATTTAATCTTAAAGATTTATTGAAAGATATAAGTGACATTGACAGAAATTTAAGCGAATATGTTAGGGATGTTATCGAAACGGCAAAAATTAAAAAAGGTTCTGCTATTTACAGGCATGGTTTGTCTGTTGGCATGGCTGCCAAGCTGATGGGTATTTCTCCTTGGGAGCTGATGGAATACATTGGCCATACTAGGCTGGCAGATGAGTTACCTAGTACAGAGAAAACTCCAAAAGAAAGATTGTATGAAGCAAGGAGAATATTTAATCTAACAAAATGAAATCAATAGTATTTGACACAAGCAGTATAATAACTTTGGCAACAAATAATCTGTTAAGGTTATTGGAGCCGTTAAGGAAAAAATTCAAAGGGGAGTTTTATATTCCTTATGGTGTTAAATATGAAATTATTGATGCTCCGTTAAAATCAAGACGATTCAAATTAGAAGCGATGCAGGTCTTAAATCAGGTTGCTCAAGGCAACCTTAAAATTTACGAAGGAGATGGGAAAGTAAAAAAGTTAACTCATGAGCTGACAAATTTGGCAAATAAAATATATTCTGCCAGAAACAAGTTTATTAAAGTTGCACATGTTGGAGAAATATCTGGAATTGCTTTAGCCACTTTATTTAATTCTGAGGCTTTGGTTGTAGATGAAAGAACTACAAGAATATTAATCGAACAGCCAAAGTATCTTGTTGAGCTGTTAAGTACTAAACTGCATACTCCTGTACAAATAAATGAAAAGAATTTACAAGCTTTTCAAAGTAAAATAAAGAAACTGCCTATATTAAGAAGCTCTGAATTAGCAATTTTAGCTTATGAAATTGGGCTATTTGATGAAGTAATAAAAGGTTCTGCAACTTACTTTACTAAACCCAGAAAAGAATTTTTGGATGGTTTATTGTGGGCAATCAGGTTAAAAGGATGTGCTATTTCTACCCAGGAAATCCAGGAATACTTGAAATTAGAAGAGTTTTCCAGATAAAATAGACTTTTATACCAAAAGCTTTATAAATGTAGATTTTACCAAAAAAAGCGTAATTGTTAAGTGGTATATACCGGAGGCAAAAAATGAAGTTAAATAAAATCATGGTTGTTGTTTTTGCTTTAGTCTTAGCTATGATTGCTGTACCTATCGTATCAGCAGCAAGCTATGATATAGTAAAAGTAGAAGTTAATGACCTTGAAGTTAATGGTGACCAAACCAGTGTAGATATTGGTGACACTGTTAAAGTTAGGGTTGTTGTAAAGGGAGACGAAAATTTATCTGAAAGTAAAGAAGCTAAAGTCAAAGTATGGCTTGGTGGATATGAATATGGTGATGTAGAAGATACTACAGAATTATTTACTGTGAATGCAGGTATCATGTATTCTAAGAATTTATACTTAGACTTACCAAATGATATGGAACCTGGAGTTTATACATTGCATGTAAAAGTTTATGATCAACAAGAAACTATTTCAAAAGAATTCACATTATATGTAGAGAGAGAAAGACACTTAGTTGATTTAGTTGACTTTAATGTTTACCCAAGTAACCCTGAAGCTGGTGAAATGGTAGAAGTTACAGTTAGACTAGAGAATGATGGTGCTAAAAATGAAGATGTTAAAGTTGTTGTAGATGTTCCTGGTTTAGGTATTTCACAAAGAACTTGGATTGATGTTACTTCCGGAAATAAAGAAACCACTAATGAGATTCAATTCAAAGTTCCTAAGAACGCAAAAACAGGAGAATATGAATTAAAATTAACAGCTTACTACAGCAATGATTACAAGTTTGTTGAAAAAACAACTTTTTTGAATGTTATTGGTTCTGAGCCAGAAGTAGTTCAAGACAATGATGATGAAGTTGTTGTTGTTACAGAAAATGAACCAAGTCCAGTTGATAAAGAATTAGTTATTTCAATGGATACTACATCAAAAACAGTTTCAAGCGAAAAAGATTCGATGTTTAAAGTTACATTGGCTAGCTTTGATGCTAAGTTAAGAGCTATTACCTTTAAGGTAAATGGCGCTCAATTGTTTGCAGATGTTAGAGTTGATCCAAGTTTCTTAGAGCTTGAAGGCGGTCAAAAAGCTGAGGCATTAATCTTTGTAAGATTGCATGAAGATGCTGATGTTGGCGCACATACAATGATGTTACAAGTTTTAGACGAGGGTAAGTTATTGAAAGAGATTCAGTTAACAGTTATAGCTGAAGAAGCAACTGGAAATTCAACATTTGGACTTGATGACTCAACATTGAAGATTGCTTTTGTTGGTTTAGTTGTAATCTTAATAATAATTGGTCTTTTGATTGCGTTTAGAAAGGTAAGGCATGATGACTTTCCTTTAGAACCGCATGATGAAAGAACCTATTATTAATTTTTTTTAATTTAATATGAAACTATTAAAAAAGATTGTTAAATATGGTTTGTTCATAGGTACTCTCGGATTTTCAAGTTATTTGAACTTTGGAGAGAATCTTAAAGATATCTATACACAGAAGAATATAGGAAATTTACCTGTTTCTGAGGTTAATCTTAGGGATGTTTATGCACAGGAGGCTATAGAAAAGTTACCTCTCTCTGAGATTAATATGGTCCATAAGATGGATGTGGATTTAGATAATAATGATGATTATATCGTGATTGGAAAATTATTTGATAACCATAGGGATAATAACGGAAAGTTTGTTGGCAAAGATAAGTGTGGAATATTTTTCCTTAAGAATGAGAATAAAAAATTTAAGGTGCATACGCTTGAGGAAAGGCTTGATAGATATCCAGAATTGTTAAATTCTTGGATAAGTACTATAAATGGCCAGAACATTAAAATTTCTATAGATAATCTTGTTAAGAATAGAAAAAAGATAGTCCTTACATTAGAGACAGGTGGCAAAAAACATAAGGCCTATCTTGACAAAAGCAGATAAAGAAGAAAATGGGGGAGAAATTTTTTATTGATGATTTAAAAGAAAAGGAAGAATAATTTTTTTATTCAAACCCAAACATTTATAAATGCCTCAATTCTAACTTATCCTTGACGAGAGAAAGAAGAAAAGGAATGAATTTCTTCTAAAAATACTAAAGATGAAGCCGAAAATATTGCTTCCATCGCTAAAGGAAAAGAAAAGATATCTGGCTTTTGAGCTGATATCTGATGAAAAAATTGCTTTTGAAAAAGTAAAGCAAGCTATTCGAATGGAAATGAATCAGTTAATTGGAAACTTAGGACTGGCAAAAGCTGGTTTGATGTTTTTAGATGATTGGAAAGATAACAAAGGTATATTAAGAATAAATAATAAAATGGTAAATGAAACAAAAGCAGCATTGACAATGATAAAAGAAATTGATAATCAAAAAGCCATTGTGAAAAGCATTGGTTTATCAGGTATACTTAATAAATTAAGACAAAAAGGAGGATTTTAGAAAAATGCAAGATATGTCACACCAAATGATGGGATATGATAGGACAAGCTTGATGTTTAGTCCTGACGGAAGACTTTTACAGGTAGAATATGCTAAAGAAGCAGTTAAACAAGGTTCAACAGCTATAGGTATTGTATGCAGAGATGGTGTTTTATTGGTAGCAGATAAAAGAATTTCTGATAAATTAGTTGTTTCAAATTCAATTGAAAAGATTTTTCAAGTTGATGAACACATTGGAGCTACTGCAACTGGATTTGTTATGGATGGTCGAGTTTTAATTGAAAGAGCAAGAGTTCTAGCACAACAACATACTGTAACTTATGGTGTACCAATTGAAGTTCCAACATTAGTAAAAGAAATATCTGATGTTAAACAATTTTATACACAATATGGTGGAGCAAGACCTTTTGGCGTATCAATCTTATTTATAGGAGTAGATGAAGAACCTGTATTGTATGTTACAGATCCAACCGGGATATTTTTTGAATACAGAGCTACAGCTGTAGGCGAGGATGAAATTGAAGTTAAATCTATTTTAAACAAAGCTTACAAAGAAAATATGACTATTGAAGAAGGTTTAAAGATGGCTATAGGCGCATTAAAGAAAGTTTTAGGAAAAGATTTTGATATTAAAAGAATTGATGCAGCTTACATTAAAAAAAGTGATAAAAAATTCACAAAAGCAGACAGAAAATTATTGAAGTAAAATGGTAGATGTAAATAAGGCAGTAATTGCAAGGTTAACCAAGAATGGTAAAACATTCGAAGTATTGGTAGATTGTGACAAGGCATTAGCTTTCAAGGAAGGCAAGGCTGAATTAGATGAAGCTTTAGCTACAGATGATATTTTTTCTGATGTCAAGCAGGATGAAAAGCCGAGCGAAGAAGATCTTGAAGATGTTTTTAAAACATTGGATATGAAAGAAATTGCTACTGCCATATTAAAACAGGGTAAAATACAATTAACAACAGAACATAAAAATAAATTAAGAGAAGAGTTGAGAAAAAAATTAATAGAAATGATAAGAAAAAATTCTGTAGACAGCAGAACAAATCTTCCTCATCCAAGAGAAAGGATTGAGAGAGCATTTGAAGAAAAAAGAGTGAAGATTGATGAGTTTAAAACTGCTGAACAACAAATGAAAGATATTGCAAAACAAATTAATGACCTCTTACCTTTGAAATTTGAAGTTAGAGAAATTTCAATAAAAATTTCTTCTGAATTTGCAGGTAAAGCCTTTGGTAACCTTAAGCAGTTAGCAAAAGTATTAAGCAATGATTGGTTAGGAGATGGAAGCTTATTGGTAAAAGTAGAAATACCAGCAGGTATGCAACCTGATTTGGAAGATCAACTTAACAAATTAACTCATGGTAACGTAGAAATAAAAGTAATTAATGCGAGGTAAAAATGGGAAATATATTAATAAAAGAAAAACAAATAGTAGTGCCTGGCGAAATTTTGGCAGAAGGTATGGATTTCTTGCCAGCCAATGGTGCGTTTAGAGAGAATGACAAGGTAATCTCAATGAGATTGGGATTGGTAAGTGTAAATGGAAGATTAATTAAAGTTATTCCTTTAGCAGGCAAGTATGTGCCTATGAGAGATGATTTAGTTATAGGAAAAGTTCAAGACATGAATTATTCAAGCTGGTTCATTGATGTAGGGTATGCACAAGATGCCGTGCTAAATATGAGAGATGCCACATCTGACTTTATTGAAAGAGGAGCTGAATTAAGTCAATATTATGATATTGGAGATTTTGTTGCAGCAAAGATTACAAATGTAACAAGATCTAAAATGATGGATATTACTATGAAAGGACCAGGATTAAAAAAGTTAGTCGGCGGAAGAATAATTGAAGTAACTCCTGTTAAGGTTCCAAGAATTGTTGGTAAACAGGGAAGCATGATTTCAATGATTAAGAAATATACTAACTGCCAGATTATTGTCGGACAAAACGGCCGAGTTTGGGTTAGTGGTAAAGATCCAAGTGATGAACATTTAGCAGTTGAAGCTATTTTGATGATTGAAAGATTATCACACATTTCAGGGTTAACTGATAAAGTGAAAAGTTTCTTAGAGAAACATAAAGGCAAAATGGAAGATGTTCAAGAAAATACTAATTTTCAAGGAGAGAGAAAATGAGTTACAAGAGACCAGATAGGAAAGAAGATGAGTTAAGGCCTATGGAAGCTAAAGTTGGCGTTGTAAAAAATGCAATAGGTTCAGCTATGTTTAAGATAGGTAAGACAATTGCAATTGCAGCTGTTTACGGTCCAAGAGAACTTCATCCAAGATTTTTGCAAAATGCAGAAACTGGAATTTTAAGATGTAATTATAACATGATGGCATTTTCAGGTTCTGGAAATAGAGTAAGGCCTGGACCAAGTAGGAGAAGTAAAGAAATTGCTTTGGTAACAACTAAAGCTTTAGAACCTGCTTTAGATTTAACTGAGTTTCCAAAAACAGTTGTAGATGTGTTTATTGAACTGATACAAACTGATGCAGGAACAAGGTGTGCAGGTATTTGTGCAGCTTCAATGGCATTAGCAGATGCTGGACTGAATATGAAAGATTTGGTTTGCGCTGTATCCGGCGGCATGGTTGGAGATGTTCCAGTTGTTGATTTGGATTATGATGAAGAATCTTATGAAGGCGGTGCAGTAGACATACCTATTGCTATGATGCCTAGGACTGGCGAGATTACTTTGATGCAATTAGATGGTGTTTTAAGTAAAGAACAGTTACATGAAGCGATGAAGTTAGCTAAGAAAGGTTGCGAAGATATCTATAATGTGCAAAAAGAAGCCTTGAAAGCTAAGTATAAGGAGGAATAAAAATGTTATCAATATCAAAGAACTATATCCAAGCTTTAGCTAAGAAAGGCTTAAGGGCAGACCAAAGAAAGATGGAAGAGTTTAGAAAACCAATTACTGTTGAGTATGGTATATCTTCTAAATCTGCTGAAGGTTCTGCAAGAGTTAAGATTGGCGATACAGAAGTTATTGCTGGTGTTAAAACTGAAGTTGGTAAACCTTATCCAGACAGTCTTGGAGATGGTACAATTATGGTTAATGTTGAGTTATTACCTTTATCTTCACCAGAATATGAATCTGGTCCGCCGTCAATTGATGCAATTGAGTTGGCAAGAGTTGTAGACAGAGGTATTAGAGAATCTCATGCTATTGACTTTAAAAAATTGTGCGTAAAAGAAGGCGAATTAGTTTGGACTGTTATGATTGATATTTATCCTATTAACGCTACAGGTAACTTGTTTGATGCTTGTGCATTAGCTGCATTAGCTGCATTGAAAGATGCAAAGTTTCCAAAGCTTGAAGGGGATGTTATTAATTATAAGGAAAAGACTGATACACCTATCCCTTTAGAATTTTTGCCTGTAAGTTGTACAATCCACAAAATAGGTGGCAAGTTTTTAGTTGATCCTACAAGAGATGAAGAGTTAGCTTCAGATGCTAGGTTGACTATTGCTTTTACAGAATCAGGTAAGATTTGTGCTATGCAGAAAGGTGGGGATTCTCCTTTTACAGAAGAAGAAGTTTTGAAGATTGTAGACCTTGCTGCAAAGAAAACTGTCGAATTACGGCAGAATCTGTGAAGCCAAAAGATTTATAAATAAGTTAGGGAGAAAGGAGTAATATAATGATAAAACTAACTAAATATGAAAAAGCAAGATTGGTTGGAGCCAGAGCTTTACAGATAGCTATGGGCGCACCTCTTTTATTAAAGTTTACAAAAGCTGAATTTGAAGAATTACATTATAGTCCAGCAGGTATTGCTAAGAAAGAGCTTGAAAAAGATGTCTTGCCGTTAACCATTAAAAGGCCTATGCCTAAGAAGGTGAAGATAATTAAGCATGAAAGTAAAGCAGATTAAAGCTAGAAAAATTTTAAATTCTCGTAACGAGCCAACTATAGAGGTTATTGTCAACAAAAAATATTCTGCTGCTGCCCCCTCTGGCGCTTCAACTGGTAGTACTGAAGTAAAGGCTTATGCTAAAAACTTGAATGATTCTATTGATTTTATTAACAAAGGCGGGTTAGTTGGGTTGAAATATGAAGAGTTTTCTGATTTATCTTCATTACATACTTTGTTGCCCAAAATTGGCGGCAATGCTGTCATTGCATTACAATTTGCTTTACTTAAAGCAATGAGTGATAATAAGGTTTGGAAGTTTTTGAATCCGCATGCTATTAAACTGCCAATACCTGTAGGCAATGTTATTGGTGGCGGTTTGCATACTAAGAAATTATCTACAGACATCCAGGAATTCTTGTTGATACCCAGATCTAAAAAATTTTCTGAAAATTATTATGTTAACAATTATTTGCACACTAAGATTGGTAAGATGTTGAATGCTAAAAAGATGACTGATGAGGGTGCATGGATTCCTAGCATGAGCAATGAAGAAGTTTTTAGGTTCTTGTTTAATTTTTTGAAGGACAAGAGGAACACATTAGGAATGGATGTAGAGTTTGGTTTAGATATGGCTGCTACTAGTTTTTTCAAAAATAATCATTATGTTTACAAGAACTTTTCTTCTGAGAAAGCTGTTTGTAAATTTTCTAAGAAAGAACAGATTGAGTATGTTAACAGATTGATTAAAGATTATAAGTTAAGTTATTTTGAAGATCCTTTACATGAAAATGATTTTGATGGCTTTTCCAAAGTTAATAAAAAAACATTAGTTTGCGGTGATGATTTGATTACTACAAACTTAGATAGGTTGAAAGAAGCTGTTGAGAATAATTCTATAAATTGTATAATAATTAAACCTAACCAGATTGGTTCTGTTGTTAAAACAAAAGAAGTTGTTGATTATGCGCACAAGCATAAAATTAAAACTATTATTTCTCACCGTTCTGGCGAAACTATGGATACAACTATTGCTGATTTGGCTGTAGCTTGGAACATCCCTTATATTAAAACTGGGATTTATGGCAAGGAAAGAAAAGCTAAGCTGTTAAGGCTGAAAAAGATTGAAGAAGAGATTAATTTTTAGTTAGAGGTTTTCTTTGAAGAGCTTTGTTATCAATCTTATTGTTTTTTATAATTGAATTACAGGGGCAAATTAAAATTAATTATATTTATATCTAGATAAGTGAAGGGTTACATTCTTAAAAAGAATTTAATGGTAAGGAGATTTTTATTAAAAATAGTAATTACTTATGAGGGATAACAAAAACAAAAGATTTAAATACTATTAGATTTCCAACCATATAAAATGGTTAAAAAAATTAAAGAATATGGAAACTCTTTAGATCAAATAATCTCAGATAAGTATATTTATAATCGTGACTTAAATATAAAGGATCTTTATCAGCATTATGGTCTGAATAATATTATTACCCAGGATGGTCTGAATAATATTATTACCCAGGATGGTCTGAATAATATTATTATCCAGGACAAAAAGATTCTAAAGATTAAGAAGCCCACTTACTTTGACTCCTATTTCTTACCTCAACAACCAATAGGGGGAAGTCAGAGAGCTATCAATTGGGGAGATAATGCTGGAACAACTAATGAACCAAGAGCATATATTCAGCCAACTCCAGAAGAAATTGAAAAAGTTCTTGAAGCTATGCATATGGTTGGAAATCTTCCAGCTGACCAACAAAGACAACTTATTGAAGCTACAAAAGAAATAAGATACTTTGTTGACGGTCAAATAAGGGCAAGATTTGGAGCTACAAATCACTTTAATGCTATAAGATGTTTAAACAATCCAGAAGTAACAGATGTTGCAACTCCTTTATCTATGGATGGAGTTCAATTAGCCGGAGAAGAATACTTTGGCCTTAACAGGTTTATGGTAAACTATCCCGACATTGCAGACATTCAATGGTGGGCATTATACCAAGGTGGTTCTTGGCATTTAGATACTTGGAATCCGGAAGGAGAACACTTAGATACAGGTGTTAATGGATGGGGTAATCTTGTTGGTTCTGTATTAAAAATTAATGGTCAAGTTTTGGGACCACAAGAAATTGTTGCTATTTATAGAACTATGAGGCTTAGAAATGAAAGAGGATTTCAAACAGATTTATCTTTTGAGGCAATGCAACAAACTCTTAGACTTATTCTTTTTCAAGCAGGAGAATTATTACCTGCAAGATATGATGATCAACTTGAAGAATTAAGTGATTTAAGTTTAGTTGATAGTAGTGGAAAAGTTTTAACCTATGTTGGTCAATCAATGATAATTCCAACAATGGCTTTACAAAGAAAAGTTAGACAAGAAAATGAGCCAGACCCAGAAATTAGGAGAATCATAGATCCTATTCTATTTAACTAAAAATGAAAATTGCAAAATTAAAAAAGAGAAAACCTTATCTTTTTACTGATGTGGAAACATGGGGTGGAAAAGGAGATAATTTGCTTAAATTGAATGAAGTATTTAATGTTCCACAAGGCTTTGTTTTGTCTGCAGATACTTATACAGGATGGATAAATCAAACTGGATTAGATAGAGTAACAAATGAAGCATTAAAGCAAAATCCTGAAGATGCTTACAAAATTATAAGAGGAAATTATCAGAATACTAGTTTCTCACAAGATTTAGTTTCAAGATTAAATCAAGAATTTGATAAGCTTCAACATCCTTTAGCTGTAAGATCAAGTTCTATTGATGAAGATGGTTCGAATAATTCTTTTGCAGGCCAACATGAATCTATATTAGGTGTTACTAATTTTGAAGAGTTTTTAATAGCGATTAAAGAAGTATATGCTAGTTTATTTACTCCAAGAGCAATCCAATACAGACAAAATCAACAATTAGGAAAAAGAGATGCAATTGCTGTTGTTGTTCAAGAAATGATTGACCCAATCGTTTCAGGTGTAGCATATTCACCTTCACCAAATAATATTAATGAGATACTTATTGAAAGTACTTGGGGACTTTGTACTTCTATTGTAGATGGAAGACCTTGTGATATCTATAGGATTGCAGACAGTATAACAGGGAATATAATTCCAGATATCAGCCCCAAGAAATTAGAGATGGATAAATTTGATGTTAAAAGTAAAAGAGTTAAAACAAAAAAAGTGCCGTTTTTGGACAGGAAAGCAAGCTCTCTTAGTAAGCCCAAGGTTTTTGAAGTTGCAGAAACTATAAAATCTATAGAAAGAGCTTATGGCATGCCTATGGACATGGAATTTGCTTATGATAAAGATTCAACACTTTATGTTTTACAAGCAAGACCACTTACAGGTATTGTTCAAAATGAAGTTAATGTTGAACTTCCTAATTTGCCAAATAATAGAATACTTGCTCGAAGTAAAAATACAAGAAATCAAGGTATTTTTGAAGGACCTGTAGTTGTTGTAAGAGGTGTTGATCACGTAAATAGGAGTTTTGATATTGATGGTGATTTGATTGAACTTAACAAAGAGTATCAAGATGGTTATATTTTATTAACTCCTGAAGTGCCTCCGCAATTAGAACAATTTGTAACAAATGCTAGAGCTATGTATGCAACTGAATGTGGAACAACAGGGCACGCAGCAGCTATTGCTGTAGAAAAAGGGATTATTTATCTTGGAAGAGGTAATAGCAATGTTCCAAATTTACTTCAAAGTGTTCGTTCTGGAATGAGGATAGGAATTGCAGTTTCTAAAGATGAAGGTCTGCTTTATATTCCTGAAGATGCTAAATAGTTTTCTCACTCTATTAAAAATTATCATTTCTTTTTAGAAATAAAAAGGGCTTAAAAACAAAGCTAAAATCTTTATTAAACGTAAAAAATAAGATAAGCAAACCGCTAAAAAAACTTATAAACAAGAACTAATTATCTTATAAACATGGTAGAAGTAAAGATTGGAACTAAAATATTAAGCATAGATGTAAAAGAAAGATTTAAAGAAGAATTAATGGATTTCGGATTAGAACATTTAGCAAGAATCTATCCTAATTATTTAAAAAATGGAGAACAAGAATATAAAGAAAAACAATCTTTACTTGAGAAAAAACTAAAGGATATAGATCACAAAGAAGAAATAACAGTATATGTAATGCCTAATATTGATTCAGATAATTATCCTCAATATAAATTAAATATTACAGAATTAGGAGATTTTTTAGCAGAAAAAGATATTTATTTTCATTTTTTGACATGGGGTTTTATAGAAGCAATTATGAATAAGAATCAAATAAAAGAACTAATGCAAAAACCTTCCATACATAGTGTTGTAGAATGGTATGACTTAAATCCTGATTGCAGTTTCTAGTCTAACATATATGTTGCAAAACTCTTTTCCAATCCTCTATTTTAAACTTTAAGTTTCTTTAAATACTATTTTGTCTTACTACTGTTTTAGTGTTGAAAAACAACCTTTGAGGCAAAAGGCTTTTTCAAACAAAAGGGGGTGTCAAACCATGGAGAATTTGCCTGATTTAGAAAGTATAGAAATCTTAACTTCAGATTTGTTAAGAAGTTTGAGGACAGGGGATTAATATCCTCTGTTTTAAATGCTTGAATTCTCATTAAAGCAAAATAAAGTAACTCTTATAATTCTAAATGAAAAATAACCTTTAAATAATATTAAATCTTCTATTTTTAAATAAAAGTGGTATTGATTATGAAAAAAAGTAAAATAATCATTTTAATAATATTAGCAATAAGTCTCGTTTTTATGTCAGCTTGTAATTTGAAATCTGTTGAGCAAGGTTTACAAGAGCAAGAACAAGTTTCCATCCCTGCTTCACAGAATGAAGCTTCTGGAGGATGTGATAAGATTTGTGATGAATTTGTAAAAAAGCATATAGAAAGTCCTTGTTATAACTCTGATTGTTTAGGAATTTCTGAACCAAATAATGAAGTAGTAATTAATCAGCCACCGCTAGATGCCCAAGGAAGCATAAATATAAACAAAATTAATTCAGAATAT
>JAHIMK010000054.1 GCA_018896675.1 Nanobdellota archaeon | reverse complement strand
ATTAACTTCATCATTTAATCTTTTCATTTGAATTAACCAATTTTTTCTAGCATTTTTTAGATTTTTAGCGTATCCAAAACTGCTTAAAGAAATAATACCGGGAATAATATTACAATTAAAAAATTCAGGAATAATCAGGGATATTATTAGACCACCAATTGTAACATAACCAAACATTTTTCCGATTCCTCTAGCTCTAGAAATACTTGGTTCTTCTTTAGAAAACTGTTCAACAAAAGGCAAATAATATCTTTGCAAATTAGTTAATATTGGAGCAACCAATTTAGAATCTTCATTTTCTAAATATGAATTAAACAAATTAATTTGTATTAGTGCAGATTCATAATCTTTCCATAATCCAGTATTATCCTGTTCTTTAAAATAGTCATAATTATCTACTATTATTCTAGCATCCCTAATTGAATTTCTTACTAAGTTTACTAAATCTTGATTATCCATGAGATTTATTGCAGAATTAATATTTATATAATTTACTTATTTTATTTTTCATTAGGTTGATGACATTTAGCTTTTAATTCCTTTATTTTCTTCTTTAATTCAATCATCTTTAGCTCTCTTCCAACTGATAATCTCTTAAAAGTTTCCGATTCTTCTAGCTCCATCCCTAAATCGTTCCTAACCTTTACAATTTCTGAAACATCCTGTTGTGTGAAAATACTGAATAAAAGTTTATTATTTTTATCACGAATAGTTTCTATATTTAAAAGCACATCTATTGTTATGCCCTTTTTTGTTTTAATCTTCATTTCTTCATTAATTAATTTACCTTCTTTTTTCCACTTAATAAATAATTTCTTAATCTTAGGTAAAGATTCAGGTGCATAAATTATAGATAATGGTTTTCCAATTAATTCTTGTTTATTTTTATAACCTAAAACTTCTACCACTTTCTTGTTACAGTTAAGAATTTTACCATTTAGTGAAACATTATATGCTAATACTGGCAAATTATCAAAAACTTTATCAAATTTCACTTTTTCATAATTAATTATTTTGTCGAATTGTCTAATTTGTGTAAGATCTCTAAAAACCCAAATTCTTCCTTTTAATTTACCATTAACAATAAAAGGCATAGTCATTCTCTCTAAAACACGACTGTCTTTAAATTCTAAATAATCTAAAGATTTTTCTTTTGTTTTATATAAACGTTTTACTTCCTTTAAAAATTTTATAGGATTTTTTAATTGAGATAAAACAAATTTTAATAAGATTTTATCATTTTTAGATTCCAATAGCTTTTCTGGAATGTTCCACATTTCTTTAAACTGAGAATTATAAAATAAAACTTCCTCTTTTGTTCCTATAACTAATATCCCAGAAATAATAGATTTGAAAATATTTTTTAAAAGAATTTGATTTTCATTTAATTTTTGCTGTAGCAAATATTCTTTAGTAACATCTGTTAAAGAACCAGTTATCCCTATAACTTTTCCATTTTTATTTTTTATAGGGGATTCATTAATTAGTCCAATGATTTTTTTACCATCTTTTCTTTTTAATTCTAAATAATAAGGCTCTTGTTTTTTTCCAGTCTTTAAAGCCTTAATTGTAAATTGATAACCTTGCTTATTCATGGGATGGCTAGTAACTACTTTAGTCCATTTACCCTCTGCTTCTTTTGGTTTATAACCCAAAATCTGTTCAGACTGAGGGCTTACATAAGATAAAACTTGTTTTGTATTATGAATATAAAATAAATTAGAACTATGGGTTATAATCTGATTTAATTTCGTTTGTATTTCTATATTTTCCTTTTCAACTTGTTTTTCTTTAGAAATATCTTGAGCGATTGATAAAATATATTTTTCATTACCTATTTTAATTATCTTGCCATAAAATAAAATGTCTAAAATCTTACCCTTATTAGTATTAAGCTTGAGAGGTATTTTTTCAAACTTACCTCCTTTTTTTAATAATTTAAAAATCTTTTTTCTTATGTTCAAATCAGTATAAAGGTTCAATTTATAGCTAGGTTTTCCAATAACTTCTTCTTTCTTAAAACCCAAGGTTTTCAAAAACATCTTATTGACGTTAACAAATACACTATCTTTCAAGCGGGTAAGCCCTATCATATCGGGACTCATTTCAAAGATTTGAGAAAACTTTTCTAATTCTCCTTTTAATAAATTCAGATTTTTTTCATTAAACTTAAGATTCTTAACTTGTTTACTAACACCTTTTTTCATTATTCTTTTTAGTGATTTTTCAATATAAAAATGTTTGGTTAAAGCAAAAATATTTAAATCGTTAATAAAATAAGATTGCTATGACAACAAAATGCGAGATTTGTAAGGAAAAGATAGAACAGACTTTTTTAGAAAAGATAAACGGTACTTTTTTTGGTAAAGGTAAAAATAAGAAAGCGGTTTGCAGTAACTGCCAAAAAAAGCACAAAGATAAGCTAAAAGAAATGATTTAATTGCCTCTGTAGCTTAGTGGTATAGCGTCGCTCTCGTAAAGCGAAGGTCGCAGGTTCAACTCCTGCCAGAGGCTTACCACTCCAAGTTCTTTTATTAGGAGTTATCTATTCTTTTTTGAAACTCTAAATATAATTTAGTTATTCTTTGATAGTTTTCTTCAATAAAATCAGAATATCTCTTAAAAATCAATTTTGACAATTCCGGGCAATCTTCAACTTGACAATCCCTAGTTATACTTGTTTTATTTTTAGCTATCATCCTCGATACTTCTTCTTCAAATTCTTTAGGAACTTCAACTAAAGTCTTTAAAAGAGAATATAATGTTAATTCTTCTAACTTTTTAGTATTCATTTTCTTTAATAATCCATCAGCATCAGTAATTCCTAATTCTTTAAATCGCTTATCTCGTTCCTCAAAATCCTCAAGTAACTCATTGCTTGCTCCCGCATACTCAAGGATTCTTCTTTTTACCTCATCCATTTTATCCAAATAGTAAAACTACTTCTATATAATCTTTGTGTTTTATCGGCACTGTCTAATTTTTAAGTGATTTTTAAAAATTTATAGAGGATTTCAGCTTGCTCCGCAGCTGAAATAGGGGCAAAGTGCTTAGATTAATTTTGAATATAAGAGGATTTCAAATTTTGTCGTCATTTCCTGTTATTTTT
>JAHIMK010000053.1 GCA_018896675.1 Nanobdellota archaeon | reverse complement strand
TCAAGATCCACATTTATAGTAAAAAAACCAGATGATAAAAAGATAATTGATTTTATTTTAGCTAAAAATGCTAAAGTTTCATTTTGGAATATAGAAATCCCAAATAATTACTTTAATAATTAAGAATCATGCCACACAGCATTTAAAAGTGATGAATAAAATTAAAAATAATTAAAAAGAAAAAAATTATTTATTGCTTTTAGACAATAATTTTTCTTTGTTGAAATAAAATAAAACTCCAACCATTACCAAAGCTAAGATAATAACAGTTACTAATAACCAACCTTTACTTCCTTCTTCCTCTTCTTCAATAACTGACTCTTCAATAACTTCTGGCTTAGTTTCTTCAACTCCTTCAACTTCTTCTGCAACAATTTTCTTTACACTTACTGCAAAAACACTAAAGCCCGGAGTTGTTGATTCATATATCACTTTGGTTGTACTTTCTGAAATCATTTCAGTTTCTAATTCCTGCCATCTTCCTATATAACGCATAAGCACAACATCTTCAGGCTCAAAGCCCTTGCTTTCAATCCAAGCCTTGTCAACTTCAAATTTAATGCTTGCAGATTCAATATTGTCGCTAGGCAGATTAGTTGTACTAATCTCAAAATACTTGTACACTTCAACATCTTTATTTTCTTCAACAGATTCAGGCATGGTTTCATGATTTATAATTTCAAATTTGATTGCTGCTGCCAAAGATTTAACCTTGAAAATGATATTAACAATGCCTGTTTTTTCATCATTAATATCAAGTGTTTTTTTCTCTCCAGCATTCATTTTTGCAATCTTAAAAACATTAGCAATTGTTGAGCCACCAGGAGAACTACTACTTGTACCGTCGCCTGAAGCTGCAGGAGGAATAGTTGCAGCTGCAATAGTAACTGCACTCCCCGTTATACTAGGAGAAGTACCTGAGAAATGCGGCAGCCTAATCCAAATCATGTTATTAGTGGTATCTATATAACAAGGTCTTGAAGCGTTAAACTCAGAAAGTGTCCTTGTACAATTATTTTGCTGCATCAAAGTGCTCCACGCACTTTGTTTTTCAGCATAATGCGTGTAATTGCCTGCCAACGCACTGGCAGAAGATCCTTGTAAAGATGAGTTCCATATTGGCGTTGTCCAATCATCTTCATCATAAAAGTAAGGTAAACTCATGTTAATGTCCCTGCTTTCATTCAATCCAGATTGTGTTGAAGTAGCTTCAGTGTAAGGCATAGAAACTAATACATAATCATAAATTGTAGGTCCCCCAGAGCCAAACTTGACAGCTGAATTGAATGAATCTGCACTGGTAGTTTCTGTTGAATTGCTTTCAAAAACTGCATCTGGCGGTCCAGAAGCCAACAAATCTACATTAACATAATGCACCATAATGTCGCCAGTACCCATCCTGAAACTTAATTTTCCGCCACCAAATACCGCACGCATAGGATTAAAGCTTGACATGTCACTGCCCCCTGTAATACTGCATGAAGCACCAGGGTTAGGCACATCACATGTTGAGTTTGAATAAAATAATTCAATGCTGATTTGGTTATCATCTAAATTACCATCAATATCTCTAGGATTAAATGTAGTCATAGTTACATTCATAATAGGATAAATCTGCAAAGCAGTATAAGACTTTCTTTTTGGAGCAAACTGTCCGCTGCCTTCACCACCGTTTGCAAACACATTTAATTCTTTAATACCTGTGCTGTTCAATAAAATTAAGTTAAAAGTCGCTAAACTGGAAGATTGCTCAATACCTGCCATCCATGTAAATTCTATAGCTCCCAAGGAAGAATAATCAAGTTTGGCTTCAACATGTGCAGACAAGTTTCCCAAAACTGCTTCACTGCTGTTTATCAAAGAGAAAGTCTGCTTTTTAGTTGTAACATTAAAATTCTGACCAGGGTTGCCCATGTCATTCATTGTAATATTGGCAGTGCTTCCAAACAAGCCACGCATATAAGTAAAGTTTAAGCTTTCATCAACAGTTGCACCATAACTCAAACTGATATTCCTAAATCCACCATAATACTCTGTTCCATTTCTGGCAGAAGCATATAACAATATTGGAGAGTTTTCAACAGTTGCAGGCAACGAGATGTTAAAAAAGCCAGTTGTAAGATCATAAGAATCTCCAAGACCGCCAAAAGCAGACATGTTAAAAGGCATATCACCATATTCTGTATGAATCATATTGCCAGGCTCTAACAAATAAGGAACCACTTTAAACTCATCCCATCCGTCTATTCCTGTATAATTAATATAACCATAAACATAAACCATAGATGAAGTTGTATTGAATTCTTTACTTAAAGTATATGTTGAAGCATTATAATTTGATCTATCATCATTAAAGTTATATGAATCATTTGATGAAAAATTATTCCAGTCAAAACTTACCGGCATGCTTTGGAAAGGATAAATCATAATAGAATAATTCCTGTTCTTAGGGACAACAACGCTTGCGCTACTTACTGGAGTGCCAAAAACAGATGCAATAGGATAACCCAAAGCTTGATCCTTAATTTGATAATTAAATGTTATTGATGCATTGCTTGAATTTACAGCAGTAATGTTTATTGTTCCTGCAGGGGACAAATAGAAAGTCATGCCTGCCAGTTCAATTATTTGGGGTGCCATCAATGCAGGTATTGCCTTTGAACGGAAATTAGTGAACAGTCCAGTAGTATTTGCAGTGACAACCGGCTCATAGATAAAAGTAGGTCCTGTTGCCAAAGTTAAATTAAATGCGCCTGAAGCATTAGTTGTTGTTGAATTATAACCTAATATGTTCCAATTCATCATGCTTCTTACAGTAACATTGACTACAGCATTTGCCAAAGCATTTCCATTTTCATCCTTGACAGTCCCATTAAATTCCAAAGCAGAAGCTGAGAACATGACAAGCAATAACATGACTAATATTAACAATAATTTTCTTTTCATATAGCACCTCTTAAATAATATCCCCAAGATATTGTATTTAAAAGTTATTTATTGCTATTTAAATATTTCTTTTTTAAAGTGATGAATAATATAATAATTAATATAGATATTAAACTTAAAACATAATATAATCTATAGTTTTTAATCTTATAATTTATTTTCAGAGGTAGCTTTATACTGTTTATCACGTTTTGGTTTTCATTATAAAACTCTTCTATCAGAACTTCTGCTTTGTTTGACTTTAATTTTAATTCAATTCTTTTTTGCTCATTTGGTTTTAAATTGAAATTATTTTCATCAGCGCCTATATTTTTCAGTATTAAATTATAATAAGTTTCATTCTGGAGGTTGTTATAGACAGTGATTGATTTATATTGCTCATTAAATTCTAAAGATTCGGGCCAAACTGCAATTGCAGAGGTTATAGGCATTAATAATAAAAAAATAAAAAAATATTTCATTTTGAAGTTACTCGTATTTTTCCTTCAAAAACATTTGATTTAATGTTCGGCACTTTTATTCTTATCAATAATTCTTTTCTTTCATTAGGCTCTAAAATAAAACCTTGTTTATTTATTGGTTGCCAAGAATCTAAAAATATCTCAATGTTTTTTTCAGGAATTTCTCTTGTATTTATTGCAGTTAAATTAACATGCACAGTTTTAGTGCCGTTGTTGGTTATAGCTATTGTTTTTTCTTCTGAAATTTGCCCAGGAACTAAATTGAAATTCAAGTTTGTTGTTTCCAAAATAGTAGCTAAAACTCCTATAAACTCAAACTCTTTTTTTGTCGAAGAATTTCCAAGACTATCAAATGCTGTGATTTTAATCTCATAGATTTTCTTTTCTAATTCTTTATTTATTTGGAAAGAGCCTTCAAAAGTTTCATTTATTCTTGTTAGGTTAATTTGTTTATCATTAAATTCAGCTGAAACTTTAATTATATCCTCTAAACCGTTTGCATCATTTACATAAGCTCTAAGTTTTATTTCTCTTGTATCATTAGCTATTATTTGAATTCCAACATCTTCCAAATCATCTGTTAAAATTTCAAAATTTACTTCAGGCAGAACATTTTGAACATTTAATGTTAAGCTTATTTCATTATTAGCCAAAGAATTATCTAAACTATTTTTTGCACTAGGAGTGCCACCCAATTTCAAACTTTCATTCCAAGTTCCGTTAAATAGTTCTAAAGAATAGCCGTTGCCATTAGCGCCCATAGAATTATGGTAAATAACATAATCACTTTCACCACCATTAGTTAAATTAATGCTTCCTTCTGTATTTGACAGACTAAAAGTGCCGTCAATAGCTTTTACGCTACCCCAAATAGATTGAAAAGAATCTATATCCGCATCATCACTATCAATTAATTCTCTTGCAATAACCAGATATTGCTTCGGATCTAGAAAACTTTCAAGATGATTTCCATTCAGCATCCATCTGCTTAAATCAACAACTTCCAAACCATTGTTGAATATTTCAATCCATTCAGCATCAGTATCATCTGCCTGGTTTGGGTTGTACATAATTTCAGTCACCGACAAGTCTGCTTTAGCTATTGTAGCTAATAATAAAATACTTACAAAAAATAATGCTATCTTTTTCATTTTCAAAACCTCCTTTAAAGTTTTGAAAGTTGTTTGAACAAAGAGTATTTAATTTTTCACTCGGTTTTCTGAACAGATTTACAAGTTTTATGGAAGATTTATAATAATCTTCCTTATTACTAAAAAAGGCAAAAATATCTTTAGTAGATATTTTAAGATAAAATAGACTATTATCCTTTCAGCAGTTTTTTCAATTCAAATATGAATTCTGTTGCACGCTTCAGTGATGTTTGTGCTTTAGCTTCTTTAGTCTGTTCAAGCATATTATATTGGAATCTTGAGCGCTTGCTCAATTCTAAGGAATAAGATTCTATCACATATTCTGCTTTGGCGCTGGCAATCTCCAATGCATCTTTTTGTATTGCCTCATAATCTTCTAAAAGCCCTTTCTTTAATTTGTCAAGCACGAGAAAAATTAATACATCACTTGTTACTTTATGTGATATTTTATCTTGTATTTTATAACCATAACTAAGAAGAACAGCATTTGCCATATAAAACATGGAATAATAAGAAGTTACAATGACCCATAGATAAGGTTTTAATGGACTTTTTATAAGTTCATTTGCAGTTTTTAATGAAATATCAGCGTTTTCTTTATATTTATTCATCGCAAGCTCATTATGTTCTTTTTTTAGCAGACCTTCCTGCAAATATCTTGTGAAATTGTTCTGCGCTTCCTTTTTTCTTTTTTCACTTATCATTGAATCATCTCATAATAGGATTCTATTCCATGAAGGATTATATTCTTCATCATTGCTTCTGAACCTACTGTTACTTCTTTAGAATTCTTCATTGCGATAAACTCGTTCTCCTTAAATATATTAAGATGAATCTTAAGAGGAAGCGTACTTAAAATATTTTCAATTTCTTTCTCAATATTTTCTTCTTCAGTATTAGGAATTATAAACAAGAGGTCAATATCTGATTGTTTATTTTGCGTTTTTTTTGCATAACTGCCAAATACGAGAAGAGTATAGAATTTTGAATGTAAACTTTTGAATGAATCATACATTACTGACAGGTTTTTATTTTTAAGCAGTTCCTGTCTTCTAAGATATTCTGCTTCATAGATTAAAGGTTGTGCTTTATTGAACAGGATTACCCTATAGGATCTACCAAAAAGTTCAAGCTTAATTAATTTCATTTTGGAGAGCCGCATAATTATATTGTGGGCGTTTTTGTAGTCCTTTTTCAAGAGCTTTGCAATTTGATTAATGCTCAGTTCTTTATCTTTATTTTCTATGAGTAGCTTTATGATTTCCACTTCCTTGCTTTTCATGTAAATACCACCATAACATTATGTAAATAGATACATATATTTAAAGTTATGTTTTTAGCATTGAAGCCTACGACAAAAGCATATTTTTCACTTATCAACAAAATGCTATAACTAATAACCATTATCTTAAAGACAAGTGAATATCCAATACTATTTAATTTTTCACCCGGTTTTCTGAACAGATTTACAAGTTTTATGGAAAAATCCATAATAATCTTCCTTATTACAAATGGCAAAAAATTTATATATCATTTGTATTACATATGACATATGCAAAATAAATTAATAAGTATCAGGCTACCTGAAAAAATGTTAAATGATGCAAAAAATATAACCTCTACTGGTTTGTTCTCCAACTTAAATGATTTTATAAGGGCTTCAATAAGAAAATCGATTGATGATTATCAGACTAAAAAAGCATTGCTTGAACTGAAAAAAGGATTTGGAACTATGGAAGGAAAAATCAAACGTTTGACACATAAAGAACGTGAAAAATTAGTCAAAGAATTCTTTAAAGAGAAAAAAGCTGGAAGAGATATTTTTAAAGAATATAATTTATAATTCATTAGCACAGGATATTTTAATTTTAGGATTATAAATTAATGAGAAATGCTTATCATTTGTTATTAACACTTCTGCACCGTTATTAAGTGCAAGAACATAATGGAGTGCATCAGCATATGGAACATGGAATGAATTTTTTAATTTTGAAGCTAGCCTCTTATCAATACTTGTAATTTGAACTTTAAAGATTTTATTTTTGGACTGAAGCAATTTTATTATAAATTCAATATGTTCTTTAGTTATGAAACATTCAAGTTCTTTTAAAACTAAATCAGAAAATAAAATATTAAACTCACATTGTAATGCCCGATTAATTAATTGAAATGCAAATTCACCTAATGGTCTTAAATTATCACACCTATTTCCCAAATAGTCCAAATATATATTTGTATCAAGATAAACTAGCATATATGTTTTTTTGAACAAAGAGTATTTAATTTTTCACTCGGTTTTGTGAACAGATTTTCAAGTTTTATGGAAATAATTTAGAAAAATAAAAAAATTATAAAGGCTTCATTCCTTTACGCTGCCTAATCGCACCAATTATTTTTGCTTTCAATGAATCTGGTAGCTTGTCAAATCTCTGATCTTGTATAAAACTTGAACCTCTGCCGCTGGTTGCACTTCTCAATTCAGAACTCCAGCCGAAAAGTTCAGCTACAGGCATTGCTGCTTTGGCAACGACTAGACCATTATTTTGTTCCATAGAGATAAGTTGTCCCCTCTTGTTCTGTACAAGCTTTGAAATTTCTCCCATATAATCTTCAGGAGCTTCAATTTGCATAACCTGTACTGGTTCCAAGATAGATGGCTTAGCATCAGCCATTGCTTCCCTGATACCTTCCCTTACAGCAGGATGCATTTGTGCAGGTCCTCTGTGAATAGCATCTTCATGTAATTTACAATCCATTAATCTAACTTTCATTTTTGTACAAGGTTCTCCAGCTAATGCACCAGAGTTGCATACTTGTTCAAAACCCTCTTGGACTAAACCAATGATTTCTCCAATATGAACAATACCTCTTGTGTCATCAACAAGAGCATTTCCTTTATAGAATTCTGAAAAATTCTTAGCATCTTTTGAAGAAATTCCCATATCAATAATCTTTTCAAACACAGGAAGATCTTTCTTTCTTAATTTCATTTCAGGAATTTCTCCTTCTTTAATCGCTTGGAAAATATTGTCTTCTAATGGCTCAACAATAAAATATAACTTATTATGTTTGTTAGGAGACTTTCCTTCATATTGTTTAGATTGTTGAGATACAGTTTCTCTATAAACAACAATTGGCTGTGAAGTTACAACCTGCATACCTTTTTCTGTTACAATTCTGTTTTCAATAACTTCTAAATGCAATTCACCCATGCCGCTTATCAAATTTTCTCCAGTTTCTTCATTAATTTCAATCTTTATAGTAGGATCTTCCTTAGCTACTGTTTTTAAAACTTCAATAAGTTTTGGCAAATCAGCTGGATTTTTTGCATCAATTGACTTTGTAATTACAGGCTCAAAAATATGTTTGATAGCTTCAAATGGTTCAAGTTCACCTGTAGAAACAGTTTCTCCTGTGAAAACTCCTTTTAATCCTACAACACCTATAATATTTCCTGCAGGAACTTCTTCCATTGTAGTTCTTTGAGCTCCCTTGTATACAGAAACTTGCTGAACTCTAACAGTTTTCTTAGCCATGTTCATATAAACTTCTTGTCCATGCTTCATTGTACCAGAAAATAATCTACCTGCAGCAACTTCTCCTGCATGTTTGTCTACAACAATTTTAACAACAACAAAACCAACTGGACCATTTGGGTCACAATTTATTAAAGCTTTTCCTGCTTCAGATTCTAAGTCCCCATGCCAAATCTTTGGTACCCTATAAGCTTGAGCTTGCCTAGGATCAGGATGATGCCTTATAACCATATTAAGAACAATTTCATGAATAGGAGCTCTTTTTGCCAAAGCCTTGTAACCTTCTTCACCTTGATGGTAAGCATCAATTACATCTTTAAATGTAAGTCCAGATTCTTTCATGTATGGAAAGCTCAATCCCCAATTATGGAAAGCTGAACCAAAACCAACAGAACCTTCTTCAACACTTACTTGCCATTTATGTTTATATTCTTCTGGAGCAATTTGTGTAATTAACTCATTAATATTTTTAATAATATCCATAAACTTTTGAGCCATTGCTTCAGGAGTCAACTTAACTTCTTTAATCAACCTGTCAACTTTATTTATGAAAAGAACAGGTTTAACTCTTTCTTTTAGAGCCTGCCTTAAAACTGTTTCAGTCTGAGGCATTATACCTTCAACAGCACAACATAATACTACTGCGCCGTCAACAGCCCTCATTGCTCTTGTAACATCTCCACCAAAATCAACGTGGCCAGGAGTATCAATCAAGTTAATCAAATAATCTTCTCCCTTGAATGTGTGGACCATAGAAACATTAGCCGAATCAATAGTGATTCCCCTTTCTTTTTCATCTTCATGAAAATCTAAAGCACAAGCTTTACCAGCTAATTCTTCAGATAACATGCCTGCTCCGGATAATAAGTTATCACTAAATGTTGTCTTACCATGATCGATATGCGCAGCAATACCTATATTCCTAATATGTGTAAGATCTTTCATAAGCCTTTGAATTTTTTCAGTACTTTTTTCAGCCATAATTATTTCACCTTTAATAGTAAATTTAACTAGAACTTGAAAAAGATAGCCCTATTTAAATATTTCTGTTCAGACAGTATCAAAGAGTCAGAAAAGTTTATAAAGAATATATGGTTTTCTCATATCAATATTCCTAAAGAGGTAGAAAATGAAGAAATTTTTATCATGGATAAAGAACAAGGCATCAGCTCCTGGACAAGATGAATTCCTAGAAATGGAAGAAATGAGACCTGCAGCAAAGGTTACTGTCAAGACTTATCAGCTAGAATCTTTTGAAGATGCTAAACGAGTTATTTCTGATTTAAGGGTAGGAAATATAATTGGTTTAGTAGACATGAAACCTCTCAGAGAAAAAGATGTTATTGATTTAAAACGTTCTATTATAAAATTAAAGAATGTCTGTGCAGAGTTTGGAGCAGACATTGCAAGTTTAGGTGGAGATTGGATTGTAATAGCTCCTGGTTTTGCAGAAATCTATAAACCAAAAGCTAATGCTCCAGAAGTAATTGACATGCCACCGCCACCTGAAAATTTTTATTAATTTTTTATAGAAGCTTTCTTTAAATTGTTTAATTTGTTTTTGAATTAATAATTTTATTTTTTTGGAATCAATGCTGTTCCAGCAAGAGCAACAGCTGGAGGAGTTATATATTTAACAAAAAAACCTTGTCCTGAAATATATGCTTCAGTAGTTCCTATGTGTTTTACGTTAGTAACATACTTTGCACCTAATTCTATTGCTTTCTCTGCAAGGTCCCATAAAGCAATCTCTCCAGTTAAATCCATTGCAGAAATAGTTTTCATAACAAAACTATCAAGTGTTTCACCTTTTGATTCTAAAAAATCTTTAGTTGATTCTAAACTAACGCAATTTGTTTTATATATTGAGATTTCTTTGTCTGTTACCATAAATTCACCATAAATAAAAGCTATTTAAATCTTTCGTTCAATTCTTAAACAATTCAGGATTCTTCTTAACAAAATTTGCCATCAACCTGTTTATTATAAACCCTTTATTGAACTTAACATAAACATAACCTATTATAGAAGTGAATAAAGCTCCTAAAGCATCAACTATCAAGTCCCACATTGTATCTACTAACCCAGACTTTTGCATATTAAAACCAAGAGAAGAATCAATTGTAAATTCTACAATTTCCCATATTGCACCTAAAGCTAAAGCAAAACAAAATGAAAACACTGCTATCAAAGCAGCACTTGTATGTAATAAATTCTTAAAATAAAATATGTACATTATAATGAATCCAATAAAACCTATTGTAACTCCTGCAAATGAATGCAATAAAACATCCCACCACCAAATTTTAGTATAATATCCATGAACCTCTCCTAAAATTATAGAAGTATAAATAAACAAAACAAATATTAATTCAAACTCTGCTGGAATCAAAATATTATATTTTCTTTTGAATAATAAAGGTAAAAATGTTAACACTAAAGCCAAACTACACAAAAAAACAACTATCCATTTTTGATCTAAGAATGCTTTGAAAAAAGCTAATACTATCAAGAGTCTCATTAAATAAGAGAAACTCATTCCAAAACTTCCCGGTCTTCTTCTGAAATTATTTATTTTATCAGAATATTTCTTAAAAAACATTTTATTAATTAAGTTAAAGAACTATATAAGTTTTAACATGCTAAAGAAACCATATAACTTAAATTTTTCAAATTATGTTTTGGTGGCTAGTCTCAGTCCAGCTTTACTTTAACTTTTTTCATCAAATATTTCCAAAACTTAAAAATCTGTTCAAAAAACCGGACAAGAAAATAAATAGTAGTTCTTTATCTAAAATAAAAATGAATAAAAATTTAAAACAAAAGCAAGGGATATTCTTTAACGGACAAATATTTGATGCATACTCTTTTGTTTCTGATTTAATAAGAAGTGCAAATGATTCTATAATCTTAATTGATAACTATATTGATGATTCTGTTTTAACACTATTTTCCAAAAGAAAAATAAATGTCAAAGTTATAATTTATACTAAAACCATTACAAAGCAATTAAAATTAGATTTAGATAAATTCAATTCTCAATATCAAAAAATTGAAATCAAAGAATTTGAATATTCTCACGATAGATTCTTAATAGTAGATAATAAAGAAGTTTACCATATTGGTGCTTCACT
>JAHIMK010000087.1 GCA_018896675.1 Nanobdellota archaeon | reverse complement strand
ACCCCATCTTTCGACGCCTGGCTCAGGTACACGAGCAGAATGGAGATCTGGAAAAGAGTTATCATGTCTATCAACAATTGAGAGATTCCAATGCCTTAGCTGACCTGGTCGAGCGCGCCGGGACAATCTTGCTCTACAGTGACCGTTTGATCACCCTATCCAACTGGCTGGAACACCTGCCCGATGAGCTTATTCGGGCGCGCCCTGTCTTGCTTTCTTTACAAGGCGCCGTTGCCGTTATGAAGGGAAAAGTACAATCCGGATTATCTCTACTTGACCAGGCCGAGATTGCCTTTCATTCTAGTGAAGATGTTGCCAATCGAGCTCTCACCTTGATGCGACGAGCCTTTGCGTACCGTTATCTGGGAAATTACGTGGCCTCTTTGGCTGATGCCGAGCAAGCACTGTGCTTGACGATGGAGGATGATAGATTAAAGATTACTCGTGCTGAGGCAATACGTGTAAAGGGATTGAGCTTGTTTCGTATGGGACAGCCCGGCCAGGCAGTTGAATTTCTGACGCATGCCCTGGAAATCTGTACGGAATTGAACGAAACACATAATATCCCCAGAATACAGATGGAATTAGGCATGGCTCACCGCGCCACTGGGGATTACAAAACTGCCCGGCTTTATTATGAAAAAGCTCTATCGCTTTGGCAAAAAGAGGGCAACCTGTTCTGGCAGGCGAACCTGTTGAACAATATGGGCGTCATGTATCACTCCCAGGGGGAATATGAACAGGCGGTAAGGACGCTGGAAGAGGGTCTCAGTTGCGCCCGGCGGAGCGGCCATACACGCATGGAAGCAATGAACCTGGCCAGCTTGGGCGACCTGTACGCCGATTTAGGGGAATTGGATGCTGCACAACAGGCTTATCAGCAAGCCCAAGAAATTGCCATCCACATAGACGACAACTTCTTGAACCGTTACTTGACGTTGATGCAGGCTGGCATTGCACGAGTTCAAGGGGATTATGCCCAAACACAATCGCTACTGGACCTCGCACAGGAACAAATCTACAAAAGCGGCTCTAATTTTGAAAAAGGTCTCCTCCACTTGGAAAGGGGCCGTTTCCTGCTTGCGACAGGAAACTCTCAAGAGGCTACCAATGATTTGCTTGTCTCTGAACAGTGTTTCGTTCAAGGCGACTTGCTTATCGAGACCGGTTGGAGCCGGCTATGGCTGGCCGCGGCCTGTAACCGTTTACATGACAAAGTCAAGACTCAAGAATATATTCAGGCAGCATTAAGTGTTGTCAAATCGGAACAGCCGGCTCATTCTTTGATCATGGTCACCCGGCAAATCCGCACCTGGCTTGCTGATTTGCAAGATAACCCCGAATTTGGGAGTTCGCTCCAGGAACTACTGAAACAAGCCGATCAAATGGATGCTAAATTACCCGCGCTCCGCCGCCATCTGCGCCGGATGACCAGCACGGTTCCATTATCTTTTCCCCGCCTGACAGTCCGGGCCTTTGGCAAGGCGCAGGTAAGGGTAAATGGCAAGCTGGTCACCTCCTCACACTGGCAGTCGCAAGAGGTGCGCAACCTGTTCTTTTATTTTCTCGACGAGCCGCAAGCCGTAACCAAAGAACAGGTCGGGATCGAATTCTGGCCGGACCTGTCGCCATCCCAACTAAAGGTCAGGTTCAAGAATAATATCTATCGCCTGCGCCGCGCCCTGGGTCAGGATACCATCTTTTTCGAGAATGACCTTTACCAGTTCAACCGCAATCTGGATTATGACTACGACGTGGAAGCTTTTAAAGCCCAAATTGCGCAGGCGACTGCTTCCCAGGATATTCGCGAGCGCATCGCCTGTTACCGGACAGCAGCGGCTCTGGTAAAGGGTCCCTACCTGGAAGACATGGATGCGGCCTGGGCCCAGTTCGAGCGGGAACAGTTGAACCAGGAATATCTATCTGCCTTATTAAATCTGGGCGAGCTTTATCGCGAAAGTGGAGATCTGCCCCGCGCTCTGCAAACCTGCCAGCGCGCCATCACCCAGGATGCCTGCCTCGAAGAAGCCTATCGCCAGGCGATGCGCATTTATGCTGCCATGGGCGATCGGGCTGCCATCTCCCGGCAATATCAGGCCTGCAAAGAAGCCCTCGAATCCGAACTGGATGTTCCGCCCTCGCCGGAGACGGAGGAGTTATACAAAAGCTTGATGGCCTGAGTAGGGCGGGTTTCTTACCCGCCGGAGGGTTTCTTACCCGCCGGAGTTGGCGAGTATGGATATAGGCGGGATTGAATCCCGCCCTACGCAGTTTGATGGCCTGACTTAGGTAGGGCGGGTTTTCGCGAAGCACCCCCGTAGGGGGCTTACCCGCCTTATGTTTCCTGCCCGCCTGAGTTGGCGAATATGGATATAGGCGGGATTGAATCCCGCCCTACGCAGCCAGGATAAATCCTCTTCAAAACGATCAGCCCCGACAGGGGCTGATCGTTTTGAAGCCACCTTTGAAGCCTACCCCATAGTATTATTAGGACAAGAAGTAGCTTCTCGATGGAATGGAGGAAGCACCCAATCTCCCCGGATTATCGAGAAGCTGCGCCAAGAAAAATAAACTCTAAGGAAGGTGGCTCATGAAAAACACTTTTGCACGTCTCGCCTTGTCCATCCAGAAAATCAACCGCCAGCATATTCAATTCGCATTTGCCTTGCTCGCTTTGGTACTGCTGGTCTTGGGCGCAGGGGCCCCGGAGGACGGCGGTGGCATCGTCAGATAAATTGTGATCCTGCTATTAGCCCTCCTGGCTGGATGGCTATCTGGACTGGCATACGCCCGTTGGCAAAAACGGTCTTACCAGGTCCCCACAATTAATGGCCTCTGGCTGGCGTTCGTCGCTTTCGTCCCCCAGCTACTGGCTTTCTATCTGCCCGCCACCCGTAGCCGGATCCCTGACGGCCTGGCTGCCGCCAGCTTGGTCACTTCGCAAATCCTGCTATTGGGTTTCGCCGGGATGAACCGCAGGCTGGCAGGGATGTGGTTGCTGACTTTGGGGCTGGCGCTGAACCTGGCAGTCATCATCGCCAACGGCGGCTTTATGCCCATCAGCCCTGAGACCGCGGGGCATTTGGTCCCAGCGGCCGCGGTCCAGTCAATGAATGTCGGCAGTCGTTTTGGATTTGGCAAGGATGTGCTGCTACTTCCAGAAGATACTCGTCTTGCATGGCTGTCGGATCGCTTTCTTTTGCCGGCTTGGTTTTTCTACCAGGTTGCCTTCAGCCTGGGAGATATCTTCATCGCCTGTGGGATTTTTTGGCTGCTGATGAGGCAGGGAATACCGCTAAGACTATTTGAAAGGTATATACACAAATGATATCAACTCAAACTCTCCAAACACCCATCTTCACTGCGGTCGTTCCAAGCGATCATACTGAACTGAGTCGCCTGCTTTCTGCCGCGGTCGTCAATCATCAGTTTAAAAACCTT
>JAHIMK010000111.1 GCA_018896675.1 Nanobdellota archaeon | reverse complement strand
TTTCGGGTCGGCATTTTCCGTGAGCTCGATGTAGGTGTAATAGCCGTTGTTGCCCCATTGGTCGAGGCGCTGACCGCCGAATTCGAGAAGCTTGAAGGGCATAACGGAGTCGAACTGAAGATGTGAGTTTTCCGGTACGTCCTCCATGACGCCGGTCACGATGAGATCGAACATGTTTTCCAGGCGAAGCGTTTTTCCGATGGGGTCCTCATCGCCAAAGTATTTTTTCACCATGCTTTCGCTCAGGACCATGGAGTTGATCTGTCGGAAGACCTGGGCCGGATCGCCCTTCACCAGGGGAAAGCTGAACATGGTCAGAAAGGGTGGATCGGCCATGGCCAGCCCGCTTTCATAGAACTGGTTTTCTCCGTATCGGACGAGGAAACGTGGAGCCTGAGTGTAACGGCAGACGGCTTCGATTTCGGGAAACTCTTCCTTGAGGGCGGGGGCCAGCGGCGCCGGTGTGACGGCCACCTTCAGCGTGTCTCCGCCGGCATAGGTCTGCTCTTCGACCACACGGTGAAGCCGATCGGCCTTGTCGTGAAAGCCGTCATAGCTCAGTTCGTCCTGTACCCAGAGAAGTATCAGAATGCAGCAGGCGATTCCGACCGCCAGACCGGCGATGTTGATGAACGAATAACCCTTGTATTTACGAAGGTTGCGGAACGCCGTCTTGATGTAGCTTAAAAACATGCCTTTCCTCCCTCACCCGATGTACTTTACTTATACGGAGGGGCTTTATCAAGAGTTCCCTTTGAGATGAAAGTGATCGGCTTATCTTTGTCTGGAAATTGACCATACATTTCCGACTGTGATATCTTCGTTCTCAACCTGGAATCATCAGGAATACGGTGTTTACTCATTTGTTTCAATGACCTCGGTTGATCATCAGAGGATTTAAGATGGAGTCCCACCGGGGTCAGCTTTATTTCTCGAAATCCTCTTTCTTCATTCCGGATTGTCTAAGGATCGAGTGGAAAGTCCCTATAGGAATCTCTTTTTTTGGATGAGGAACAATGACAGTCTTGTTTTCTTTCCTAAGTTTTATATGGCTTCCCTTTTGTCCGACTTGAACGAAACCATGATTTTCAAGAATTCTAATGATTTCCTGAGAGGAAAAGAGCCTAGACATTAACTATGGTCTCACCAAACAATATTTCATCTATTTGAACGTACTCTTTATTTCCTTTGTCCCCCTCAAAATAGAGTTCAAGTGCCTCTTTTATGTTGCTTTGGGCTTCTTGAATAGATTCCCCGAAACTTGAGACATCTACATTTAGACATTGGGCGACAAAATATTTTCCTTCCCTATAGATGATATATTTCAGTGTCATGATATCCTCTTTGTATTTTTATTATACTTCTGTTACTGATTCAATTCAATTTCATTTTTTCAGGCATTATACTTAACTCGCGTGAGCCGCACAAATACAAAGAAGCCTTATAGAGGGGCTTATTGAGGATAATAAGAGTGGGGTCCCTCAGGGGTCAACTTTATAACTTTTTTGAGGCAGGGAAGTGGTTTATAATTGAGTAAAAGGCTTTTTGATCTATTGCTTAAGAAATCAGCGAAAGTGTCTGAAACCATTTGACGACATACAGTCACTCCCAGTGACCGCTTCTACGAAAAAGACAAAAAGATCCTTATACAAAGGCAAAGGACAAAAACAGAGACCATGTCTCAGAGGAGGGAAATCTATCAATCATTTTTGATAAATAACTTGACGTGAGGAATTAATTAGGAATAAATTGAAAAGGCAATATCGTCGCTTAAGGGAGTGTCCGAATCATTTGACGACATACACTTGTGGTAGAATATTCAAGATACTTTAATTCAAGTAAATCATATCCTCAGGAGGAGAAAATGCGTCGCACTTTCTTTCCACTCGTAATATTTCTTGCTTTCACGACATTTCTTTCCGCTCAGGAAACAGCGCAGAACCATGTACAAGCGCAAGAACTGAATATCACTCTGTATAGAGATGCTATTACCGAGATCGACCGACAGTATCACATAAACCGCAACAAATTGAGAGACGAAACCTACTATTGGACGCTAGCCGAGGTCTGGAACCAGGAAGTCTTCCAATCTGTTGAGTCTGGCCATTTGGCCGAGCTGACGATACTGGAAGCAAAGCTGACGGCTGCGGGCAACCTCTCTGCAGATGGAAAGGTTTATATTCCCGGTTATGGTATTACAACGCAAAAGGTTCTTGCCTTGGCGGTGCAGGAGAAAAGGACTCAGATATCCCTGGCCAAGCAAACGTATAATGCCTCCAATTATGCCGTGTATATCCCCGGTATTGGCAATATAACAATGGGGGATATCATCAAAAAAATTTCAGACACAAGGAAGCAAGGAATTGATTACGGAAAAGCTTTGAGTGATGGCAAATTAGTAATCTCATATCCGCATCTGGGAAATATTACTAGGGAAATTCTAGCTGCTAAAATAACTAGTGAGCAAGGTTATATTAAGGGGATTCGTGATGAGGTTACTGCAGGTAAATATGTTTTCCATTCCCCTCATCTTGGCAATACCAATTTTTCAATCATAGACGATGCCATAAAAAAGGCAGAGGAGGAGCTGGCCAGACTTGCTGCTTCCTATGCTGACGGCACTTTGGTGATTTATCGTCACCCATATGGGGCCGTAAACCTCAATATTGTCAGAGATCGAATTGCAGCTAAAAACAAAGAAATAAGTGACCTCGAGACACAGATCAGAGATGGGAAATTGGCTGTCAGTTTTGGCGCAGGCATGATAAGCAATGAAACTGCCACGGCCAAGATCAATGCCATGAAAGCAAGTTTAGATCCTGTGGAGCTTACAATCTCTAGAGGTACATATCCGGTAAGACTTGCTATATTTGGTATGAGGGATCGGAATTTTATGCAGGCTGCTCTAAAGAGTAAAGGGGGTTATTCTGTTCCACAATTAGCAGCAGTGAGAAATGGCATAAATCACCTAGGTAGATTCGCCGGCGCAGATCTTGCAAATCGAAAAGCTGATATACTATTGTGGGAAGATTGGCGCAGGGCCATTCCTTCCGCGGCTAATTACAGACTTCAATATTTGGCAACCGAACTTAGCCTTTTAAAATCCCTGGGCAAAGAGTTTCTCGATGTTTATAATGATAATAGAGTAGTAATCAATAAGAAGATTGCCCGCCTTAAACAAAGTAAATTTCTCAAATACTTCAAATCAATTGTCCTGAGTCCATATAACGACAATGTATTAATCTACGAGAAAGAGAAGCTTGAAATTGCTCACCATGGCAGCTTCGTCAATAAGTACTATCAGTCGTTTATCACGCTAAAGGAGACCACAGGAAAGGCTACTTTCAAAATAGTAGCTGATAACTACATAAAGGAACTCAATAGACAAAGATCGTTTTGGAGTAGAGCTGGAAATGTTGCAACGATCCTCAACATTGGTGACGGCACAGCCATGGTTCCCGTGCTCGGTACAGCCACTGTACAAGCCCACCAAGCTAATTGCCAGCCGAGAGTGCGAACTCTTCTACAGCAAATCGAAGGTGTCCGGCACGGTGACCAACGTCTATATGTACTTGGTATAAATAGCGTTCCTAGCAGGAAGGAGCTGGATGCGCAAATTGACTTGGACAAACGGAATCTGGCAAAGCTGAACGCAACTATTAATGCCGGCGATTTCCATGTTGTCCTTCCTTTGGGAGCTGCCACAAGAAACAATGTGCAAAAAGCCATTGACGACAACAAACAGATTATTTACGACAAAACAAACGAAATGAGCAGTGGAGACTTTGCGGTAGTCCTGCCTGTGATCGGGAGGACAAGTAAAAACCTC
>JAHIMK010000091.1 GCA_018896675.1 Nanobdellota archaeon | reverse complement strand
GGCATGTCTTCCTGCCAGCCCCACCATTCGATGATACCCTCTTTTCGCCATTTTTCCAACTGATTGACCGGCACGGCATCCGGGTTGGCCGGATCGGTATCTCCGATCAGGGCGAAGCGGGCATGAATTCCATCTTCGCGAAGCTGGCGGGAGGCGAGAACAAATTCTCTTACGCCTTTCGCCCACAACATGCGAGCCGGCAGGATGACCAGCGGCGTCCCCGCCGGTTCCGGGGAAGGTGAATACTTTTCAATATTCACACCGGAGCTGGGGATCATGGTGACCTGTTTTCCATACACCAATCCATTGCGCGAAAACAGACTCTGATCCTCTGGGTTTTGGAAAATGACCTGCGTACCACTCAGCGCGCGGCGGTAAAATCCCTTGACCAACCAGCGAAGCAGGCGCACCGGCCACTCATCCCCGATGAACACGTATCCCAGACCGGTGATGGCATTGACGATGCCTTTCACCCCGGCCATTTTTGCCGCTATAGAGCCATACAGCACGCACTTGACCGTAAAATGGTGGGCGAGATCAGGCCGTTCGCAGGAATACAAGCGGGTCAAACGCCAGAGCGTTATCAGTTCCGAGAACGGGTTCATTCCCCGGCGGGAGAGTGGGAAAGAAATCCAGCGAAAGCCAGCCCCTACCAGGCGGGGACCATATTCCCCCGGCGGAGAGAGCAGCACCACAGCATGGCCCTTTTCGCGTAATGCCTGGGCCAGCGGAAGACGGAAGTTGTAAAGGTACCAGTCGGTATTGGCAAATAGAAGAACCTTCATAAGTCTTGGACCTTTGACAAAACCTGACAAAGAGTGAGAAGAACTGCGCCAAACCGGCTGTATGGACAACACAACTCAATTTACGCGGTTCCGGTCACAAGTTTACCAGAACTTTAACAAGTACAACCGAGCCAACACGCTTGTGGACTTGGTAGATGTCCTGCCTGCCAGTGGTCAGAAGTCCAATAGAAGGTTATAATATTTTTTCAGATACAGCATATCCACCAGATTACTTACTTGCACCATAATCCGTGATGAGTTCTATGCCAAATCGCTCAAGGGACTGGTTACAGCAATCAGAACGGGATCTGCAGCAGGCGGAAGACTCCGGTCGTGCCGGGCGGCACGAGTGGGCGTGCTTCGCGGCCCAGCAAGCAGCGGAGAAGGCCGTCAAGGCCTTGCATCTTCACCTGGGACAGGAGGCCTGGGGGCACGTCATCGCCCGGCTTCTCAAGGAGTTGCCAGAAAGCGTCTCACTCCCAATGGAGCTCATCGAGAAATCTCGCGTTTTAGATACGTTTTACATCCCGCCCCGCTATCCTAACAGTCACCCCGAAGGAGCGCCATTCGAGCATTACGGGCCGCTTCAGAGTGAGGAGGCGATTCGGTATGCCGGTGAGATCCTTGCGTTCGTCCGTGCTCAGATGGCCTGATGCTCAAACGGTAGACCGAGCAGCGCGCCGTTGGGCGGTGCAGGTTGCCAGAGAGCATCCGGAGGTAGTGCGCATCGGCTACTTCGGATCGTATGCGCGCGGTGACTGGGGTGTAGGAAGCGACTTGGATCTCGTGATCATTGTGGAGCGGGCGTATGAGCCCTTCGAGCGGCGGGCGGTCCGCTGGGATGTCACGGAATTGCCCGTGCCCGCCGAGGCGCTGGTGTACACGGCGGAGGAGTGGGAAGCCCTTGGTGGCCGATTCGGCCGACAACTGAGAGAGGACGCGGTCTGGGTGTATGGCAGGGCTGAGGGCCAGTATGGCTGAAAGCAGAAGCCGGCCGGGGCGAGGTTCAATCGAAAAGAAAGCCTTCAATCAAATTCGAAGCAGCACAACCTCATGGCCTTTTTCGCGCAAGGCTTGCACCAATGGGAGACGAAAATTATAAAGGTACCAATCGGTATTTGCAAACAAGATGATCTTCACAGAACTTCAACCCCGGCAGACTGTGCCTCCAGCCAGGACTGGAAGATCAAGATATCCCAGAGATAATACTGCCAATTGCGTGTTCCGGAAAGGTGTTCAGTCCATTTCTGGCGGATTGGTTCCGGGTTGAAATAACCTTCACGGCGCAGGCGGCTTTCATCCAAAAGAGCCTCCGCCCAGCCGCGCAGCGGGCCGCGCAGCCAGGCGTCAATCGGCACGCCGAATCCCATTTTGGGGCGCTCGATCAACTCTG
>JAHIMK010000088.1 GCA_018896675.1 Nanobdellota archaeon | reverse complement strand
CGCTCTCTTGTGGGCTTCGGCCATGCTGACCTCCATTGGATTTGCGGATTTTTTATGATTATAATGTGATTACCCGCGGAAGCAATGTCAACACCGCAATGTATTCATGCACCAAAGCCGAATCCCATAGGAAAAGCAGCCTATCATCTGCCGATCTTCCAAAAAGTCCCTTTAGCAGAATTCACACAAAATGCTTGACAGTACCGTCTCCCCAATATAGCATTTATTCATATCGTTCCGGGCAATTCGCTTTCGATGTCTCCCTGGAAGGGAAATCATTTCTAAGGAACCCGGAGCCGGAGGAAAAGATCATGAGATTCACCAAGATTGCGGCAGCGGTTCTGCTCACAGCCGTTCTATCGTCCTGCAACACACAATATCTCGGCAACATCAAGACCACTGTCGGCGCGAGCGACGAAATCGTGTCTACCCCGGAGCTGAAGAATATGCTTCAGGTCATCCCCAAGCCGAAGATCGTCATCCGCGTCACCAATCCTCCAAACGCCGTGACCGAGGCGGACAGGTTCAACGTATATATCAACGAGATCGAGAAAGTCTTCGTCCAAAAAGGCTACACTGTCCGCGACCGGGCCCTCCTGGAGAATCTCATGCGGAGTGGGAATATCGATTACAAGGGCATCAAAGACAAGATCGATACGGACCTGATCATCGATATCCTGGCCTTGAATTTCGACAACACGACCGTGTTCCACACATTCTTCAACAAGACAACGCAGAAAGAA
This sequence comes from Nanobdellota archaeon, assembly GCA_018896675.1. Taxonomy (GTDB): domain Archaea; phylum Nanobdellota; class Nanobdellia; order SCGC-AAA011-G17; family GW2011-AR17; genus JAHIMK01. Next base: position 1,773 of record JAHIMK010000088.1, on the reverse strand, counting down.
GAGTCGTTCGCGACGGCGCTGACTTACGTCGAATGCGGCGTAGCCACCCTCGAATGCCGGGTGACCATCGTCAACCAGGGCCAGTTGGGCGGAGTGTTCACCCTGCGAATTTCGCCATTTGACATGTCGCCGGCGGACTTCTATGTCGACGGGTTCCGCCAGAAGATGGCCTGGGTGGGCCAAGAAGCAGCGGGTATGTTCCCGGTTCTGCGCTTCCTGATTACAACCGAGGAAGCAAAACGGCTACTCACCCAAATCCTGGCCCAGCGATTGATCGATTTCCTGTCCAGCCAATGACAGGAGCGGAACAGCTTTTTAGCGAATGATCCAGGCTAAAAATTTACTTTTATTCCAATCTTTAAACCGACTCCGGAGAAGTCGATATTCGCTTCTCTCACATTATTGAGAGTAGGCCCGGAAGGGGCAGCCCCAAACATCCACGTATTCGGATACCAATTTCCAACATTAGAATCTAGGCGTTCATAATAATAAACCGTTCCGGAACCTGAAGACATTGTCCCGTTGACATCAGCTTGATAAGTTCCCGTGAACCCCCCTATTTTGGCATATCTTCCGGAAATTTCATAAATGAACGCAAAATTCGGATTGATCCAGCTTTCTCCCCCAAACCCCGCATAAAAACCGATTCCACTGGCCTTGGCTTCAAAGGAATAGTCGGACCAAGTCGTCTGATAAGTATATTCGCTAGAATAGGAGAATTTGGCCTGGTATAAGCCGATCCCGCCAAACAAATAAGAACTGCTTTTCCCTTGGGGAGTAAATTCAGAGGAAAAGTTATAGTAAACTCCGACCTTGATTGGGACGGCGCTGGCAGCTAGATCATTAGTCCACTTCTCTTTTCCCGAAGATCCGACGCTGAGGATTTGATTTCCAAGACCGAATATTGTTCCGCCCCGGGTATATCCGATTCCAAGGCTTATGCCAAATTGAGGCGTGAGATAAAGGATCGCATCGGTATCGAACTCATACCCGAAATGGGACGCCAGCGGGAATATGAACTGTTCGAGCGTATCACCGGAATATTTTTCTACATAATCATCGGCTTGCGCTTTGAGACCCCTTAGGAAGGCATCGGCGTCTCCAAGCAATTGATAATTTATCCCTCCCGTGAATTTGAATCCGAGTTTAAGCCCCTTTCCCCAGACGGCGGAACTAAGGAAAAACAAGGTAAAAACGCTCATTCCAAAAATGACGACCGCCTTTTTCAAGCTATTCATTTTTTTCCTCCCTTCAAGATATTTCCAATTATTATCATCAGCGAAATTAACAGGATAAGCAAGCATTTTTAATATCAGGGGCTTTGTTGCATGAATCGAAAACAGGGGCACCTCTCCCTTTGACAAGCAATTCTATTCTATCGCATACGACAAAGGTTCACCCATTTCGCGCATCCGATTCAGGATAGCGCAACCAATTGCAGCTTTCCGTTTCTGAGCATCTTCGTTCTTGGCTCTCAGCCGTCCCCCAATGATTCTCTTGTAACGATAGAATGCATTTTCCGCGTGACTCTGCAAATAGTATCCAGACTGACGTTTCCACTCAGATCGTCCCTAGGCTCGGATCTCCGCAATATGACGGTCTCGATGGCGATGTCAGAATAGAGTGGTTGGCCGCCTCGACTTCGAAGAGATTGCTCATACTCCGGCCAGTTCTTGATACGGTATCTTGTATTTCGGGTGTCTATACGCTCTCTTGTGGGCTTCGGCCATGCTGACCTCCATTGGATTTGCGGATTTTTTATGATTATAATGT
>JAHIMK010000052.1 GCA_018896675.1 Nanobdellota archaeon | reverse complement strand
TTACCCAAGTTTATAATAACCACTTTCAATAATCTTTTTAGGATTATTATGCAGCTTTTCTTTAAGCTCATCTTCTGTTAAAATTCCCCTCATTACTAAACCATAAGACAATGGCAAGAAACTTCTAAATCCGGCAATACCAGTAACTCTCGGCAAAGGAGCATAATCGCTTGCAATAACATCTATTGTTTTATCTACTAATCCTTCTCGAATTGCAAAAATATCATCTTCTATAGCTAATGGAGGATTAACTTTAGTTTCCAGGTCATATTTAGTATAAGAAAAATAATGAGGACAAGTTTCACAAGTTACTTTTATTCCGCTTTTTTTAGCATACCTAATCAATTCAACGCTTTTTCTCAAACTAATATGTTGTAAATGCATTTTCCCATTAACATCTGCAAGGACATCCAAATATCTTTTAACCATTTCTGCTTCAGGTTCACAATGCAATAAAATTAAAACCTCTTTTTTTAGAACTTCTTTCAATAGGCTTAAATCACTCAAACATTTGCCATCATCACTAAAACCAACAACATGATATTTTATTCTATCAACATCAACTAACTCTTTGCCATCTAAGTTTTTAGTGATTGCAGAAACAGGGGCAGCATGACAATACCTTTTCATTTTATAAGTTTCTAAAATTTTATCTAAATTATCTAAAACTGGATTAGTATTAGCCATAAAAACAACAATGTCAATACCATTTTCTTTAGCAATTATTGTATGTAAAGGAATGGCATTCCGTAAATGTGTATGCATGTCTATTACTTTATATTGTTCTGTCATTAAAAAGCTAGAAAAACTTAAAAACTTAAAAACTTTGCCAATATTTTTGATAAAAACCTTATTTTTTTCTTCATTTCAAATAAGATTTATAAATTGAACACAATTATTAAGCTTAAAATGGCAAAATACTTAGTTATTGGGACTGGTTTACAAGGAACAGCAATTGCTGGGCATTTGTTGCAAAGTGAAAATATTAACAAAGTAGGCGTTTTAGATTCAAATTGGAAAAAAGCTGCTGACTTAAGAGACAAACTTAATGATTCAAGAGTAGAGGCTATATATGCAGATGCCACTGATTATAAACAAATGCAGGCTGCTATGTCTGAATTTGATGTTGCCATTGGTGCTGCCAGTTATAAATTAAATTATGAACTTACCAAAACCGCCATTAATCAAGGTGTTCATTTCTGTGATTTGGGTGGAAATAATGCTATTGTAGATAAACAATTCAGTCTAAATGAAAAAGCTAAAGCCAAGGGTGTTAAAATTATTCCTGACCAAGGTGTTGCCCCTGGTGCTGTCAGTATATTGGCAGCAGATGGTTGGGAAGAAATTAAAAAAAATTTTAATTCTGATTACTATCCAGATTATATTTATCAAAGAGTTGGCGGTTTAGATCTATATCCTAGAGGATTTTTAAAATATGGCATTGTATTTTCAGCTACTGGTTTAATCAATGAATACAGGGAAGATACTGAAATAGTTAAAAAGGGTAAAAAAGTTTTAGTAGATTCATTAACTGAAATTGAAAAAATAGAATTTCCTGAACCTTTTGGAGTTATGGAAGCAGCTTACACTTCCGGTGGTTCATCAACTTTAACAAGAACCTTGGAAGGAATTGTAAAAGAGATTAATTATAAAACTATAAGATATCCAGAACATTTTGGATTTATGAGAATGATGTTAGAAAAAGGATTTTTTGAATATGAAAAAATAAGTGATAACGGCATTATTATACCTAAAGAAGTTGTTAATGCCAGACTTTCACAAGAAGAAATCACAAAATATAATCAAGCATTAAATGAATTAGGACTTTTAAATTCTAAAAACTTAAATCTTCAAAAAGATTTGACAATAAGAGGTTTAACTGAATATATTTTTAACACTAATTTACCTAAAGTTGAAAAAGATGTTATTTTATTAAAAGTTATTGTTGGCAAAAATCCTGATGAAAATTTTAAGGGGATGGAAGTTGAATACACTTTAATTGATTATTTTAATAAAGATACAGGGCATACAGCAATGCAAAGAACAACTGGTTATTCTGCTTCAATTGTCGCGCAAATGATGGGCAATAATGTTATAAAAGATAATGGCATCTTATATTCTGAAAAAAGCATTCCTGCAGACAAGTTTATTGAAGAATGGCATAAGTCAGGAATAAAAATTAAAAAGAAAGTTACATTTGAAGGAAAAAGAATAGTATGAATGCAATATTCTTAGGACCACCAGGAACTGGTAAAGGCACTCAAGCTGAAAGAATTTCTGTAGAGTTAGGAATCGCACATATATCTACTGGAGAAATGTTTAGGCAGTTAGCTAATGAAGGCAATCCTGTAGGTGTTGAAGCTAAAGAAAAGTATTGGGGTAAAGGTAACTTAGTGCCAGATGATTTAACTATTAAATTAGTCAAAGAAAGGTTAGCTAAAGAAGATTGTAAAAAAGGTTTTATTTTAGATGGATTCCCAAGAACGATTCCGCAAGCTGAAGCTTTAGATAAAATAACTAAAATTAGTAAAGTAATTGATATTGAATCTTCTGAAGAAATAATAATTAAAAGGTTAAGCAATAGAAGACAATGCAGCAAATGCAAAAAAATTTATGGCATTGATGTTCCGCCTAAAAAAGAAGGTATTTGTGATATTTGTCAAGGCAAATTAATTCAAAGAGATGATGACAGAGAAGAAGTTATAAGAGATCGTTTGAAAGTTTATGAAAAACAAACAAAACCTTTGATTAAATATTATAAAGAAAAATTAATAACTGTTGATGGTGAACAGCCAATTGATAAAATCAAACAAGACATAATTAAAGCGATAAGCTTAAAATAAATAATAACTTTCATTTTCACAATGGCAGAAGAAGTAAAAAGAGATTTATTTGAAACAGGTGTTGAACAGCAATCTGAAATTTTAGTTTTAAGTTTAGAAAAAGCTAAGATTTTATTCCAAACTAGAGAAAAAACCAAAGAGTGGGTTAAAGATTTTATTAGAAAAGGATTTACTACAATAGAAATCGCTCAAGTTCTTAAATTTCATAATTATGATTTTGAAAATGCCGGCAGTGCTTTGGAAAGAACATATCAAACAAAGAAAACTTCCAAGGAAGCAATGCAGGGCGTTGAACAAATAAAAGAACAAAAACAAAAAGAAGATTTAATGAAAAAAAGAACTTCCCAAGTTACCTGGATAACCTCTGCATTTGTTTTTGGCGGCGTGGGATTGTTTATGGCTTTAATCTTAGACAGCCAAAATAAAGAACTAGCTAATACTGGTATTGATTTAGGTATGGCTGGAGGTATGATGGATGGTTTAGTTAAAGGAAGCTGGATATTAGCAATTGCAGGTGGCTTTGTCGGCTTATTCTTATTAATATTAACATTATCTAGTTATTTTAAAGAAAGAGCTAAAAAGAAAAATATGACCCAGGCTGAGATTGAAGCTAAAACAAAAGAGATTCAAGAAAAAATGGAAATGAAAAAACCTGCCCAAGGTACTGCTACTGAACAGCAAACTAATCAAACTCAACAACCTATAACAAAACAGCAAGTACAACCTGCTACTTCTAAACAACCTGTACAAAAAGCTATTTAAATCAACAGGTCTTAATTTCTTTCATGAACAAAAGAGGACAACTTTACATTCTTGTCGCTCTTGTCATGTCTATTGTTATTTATGGCATGGTAACTGTCTCAAACAGGGTAGAACAAGAGAGTGTTGAAAGTTTTTTTGAATCATTATCAAACAATTATGCAGTTGAAAGTGCAAAAATAATTAATTCTTTAGGGGATAAAAGAGATGAAATTCCTGGCGCTTTCAAAAATTTCTCATTATTATTCACAAGCTATTCAAAAACGCAAAATCAAAGGTTTGAGTTGATATACGCATTTGATTTTGATGATACTTTATACATCGGCAATTATTTGAAAAACAGAATCTTTTTCTGTACTGAAGAAGATTGCAGCAATTATTATGCGCCTTTAGAAGGATGTTACAGCGAAGTTCCTGCTTCTGTAAGTTTTGACGGATTAACATTAGATATCAACATGCCGACAAGAGATATTTTAGGAGAATGTGAAGAAGTTATTGAATATGCTGGTGAAATAGACACACTATACATTACAATTAATGAAATTACTTATCAGTTTGACATTAGAAAGGACAGACCAGAAGTTTTCTTAGTAAGCTGGGAAAGTCAAGCTGAGCAAAGAAAAGTTTTTACTGATGGCAACTTAATAACCCAAGGATTAGGATTTAAAATGAGCCTAAGCAAATATTGTCATGAAAAACCTGTGTTTGATGCAAATTATTGTGTTGAAGTAAGTGGTATAAGAAAAGCTAATTGTGGATTAATTGTTACAAAAGATGAATGTGCTGTCAATGATATAAGTTTGGAGGGTGATTGTGTATGGTCAGAAAGCGTAGAAAAATGTATTCTAGGGTAGGAATGTCGCCTGTAATAGGTTATGTTTTGTTAATTACATTAGTTATTGGTTTGGCAACTTTTGTTACAATCTGGTACAAACAAGCTTCTGAAAAACAAATAGGACAAACATTGGACTATTTTGAAAATACTGCGGAATGTGTTGATGTAAAATATGAATTGGTTTTTGATTACGGCAATTGTCAAATGGCAATTTATAATTTAGGAAAGTTTAAGATTGATAAAGTTCAATTAGATTATTCTTTAGAAGGCGGAGAATTAGAAACAACTACTAAAGAATTAAATATATTACCTAAATATGGAGAATTAATTACAGACTTACCAGCTACCACTATTGAAAAAGTCAAAATAACCCCTATCATAATAACTGGTATTAAACAAATTAGCTGTTCAAGTGAAAGGTCACATACACCTAAGGAGGTTTTATGCCCATGAAAAGAAAAGGAGTTGCTTGGTTAAGTTGGATATTATTATTTGCTTTATTTATTTCATTAAGTGTAACAATGATAATTTGGGCTAAATCAAAAACTACTGATGTTACTCAAACTGCAATGAGTGATTCAGATGCAAGAATGCAATGTTCTAATGTAAAATTTAATGTTGAAAAAAATCCAGATTGTAGCAATGTTAATATAGAAAATCGTGGATGGATTAACATAAAAGATTTAGATATTTGGGCAGATGATGCAGAGATTATTGGTACTGAAAAAATAATAGTACAGCAGACAATAAATTTAAATAATCTTGGAACACCTAATATAGTGGCGTTCCTTCCTATTATTGAAATTGATGGGAAGACTGCAAGTTGCAAAGAAAAACGATTAACTGTTGAATGCTAATGAAAAAAAGATTTAGAAAAAATAACGTGAAAAGAGGAGTTTCTCCTTTGATTGCAACAATACTTCTAGTTGGTTTTACAGTTTCTATTGTTACATTAACAATATTATGGAGCAGCGGTTATGTTCAAGAAAGAGCTCAAAAAGAAGATAAATTAGCTGAAGCAAGATTAAATTGTGAAAATATTAAGTTTACTGTAATAGAAGCTTACCAATCAGGCAGTGAGTTGTTTATGACTCTTGAGAATCAAGCTATTACTAAGATTGATGCTTTTATTTTAAGAATTTATGGAGATACAGGTGAAGTTGAAGCTGTTGATTTAAGGCAGAATCTTAAAGAGCTAGAGACTAAGAAAGTAAATTTGGGAACTGCTGATTTTGATGTTGGAGTTGTGCAAACCATAACTACTGTAGATATTATTCCTCAGATTAAAGCTGGTAAAGCAACTTATGTACCTTGTTCTGGAAAGCACATAGAAACTAGAATGACTAGATAATTATTTAAATGTCTTAATTATTTAATTTATAATGGCATTAGAAAATAAAATTCTAACCGGTGGAGAAGCCAATATATTATGCTTTTTTGCCCAAATCCATAATGATAAAGAATATATTAATTCTGAAGATTATAAGATAATAATCAAGAAATTAAGCCCTTATGCTTTAGCTATTGGTGAAGCTATTTTTGGTTATAAAAAAGATAAAGATGCTATTGATGCTGCAGAATGTTTCATAGAATGGGCAGAATCTTTAGGCTTAGGATCAGCTGGAAAAATCTAAAACAAATTAATATTCTTTTAAAGCTTGATTATATTCTTCTTCAGTTAATGTTCTAGAAACTAATTTTGTTATTACAATTAATTCTTCTTTTTTGAGATCTTCCCAATGTAAATCTTTCTTAGCTATCTTTTCTGCTAATGGTTCCCCTGTTCCAGCTATCTTTTTTAAAATATGGAAACAAGTATATTCATCTAAAGAACCATGTAACATTTGAAATGTATCTATTCGGGAAATGCCCGCTCTTTCATTATTAAACACTAATCTCCAATAATCTTCTTTAGTTCCTTTATAATGATTAGGCAATATCCCAAAATGTAAATTTTCATAATTGCGTTTATACTTCTCTAATCTTTTCTTTTTTTGTTCTAAATCAAATATCTTCTCTTTAATTAAATCATATAATTTTGACATAAAGATGTGAATCTATTAATATTTATAAAACTTTTTAAAGAAAAATGGTGCGAGGGACAGGATTTGAACCTGCGTACTCACTAAGAGACAGGATATCTTATCATTTGACAAGCACAAACTCGAATTTGTGTATCTCTTATCATCTGGTCTTAAGTTTCGCAAAGCAAAAGCTTTCCTGCGCATTTGACCAGACTCTGCAACCCTCGCAAGGATATGCGCTAAAAAACAATAGAGCATTTCATTTAAAAAGCTTTCTTTTAA
>JAHIMK010000051.1 GCA_018896675.1 Nanobdellota archaeon | reverse complement strand
CTCTCGCATTACCCTCTCTGCCATAAAACAGAACTAGTATTTATTTTTTTGCTCGGTTTTCTGAACATTTTTCCGGAATTATTGAAAAAGCAATTCATCTCACGACTAAAGTAGTGAGTTTTCTTGCTATAAAAATAAAAAATGGTGCTCCGGCCGAGATTCGAACTCGGGTCTCTGCCTCGAAAGGGCAGGATGATTTGCCTTAGTGGATTTTGCCCATCTAATTTGACCGGACTACACTACCGGAGCATCATAAATCACTTGTTATGCTTAGGATTATTGAATCCAATTTCTTTATAATACTTTCGGATTAATTCTTTACTCCCTATATAAGTTTCGGGAGTTCCATTAAAATTCCATTTTGCAATCTTATAACCTAAAATATTCATTGCTTTGCTAAAATCTTCTCTTAAATCAGAATTAGCACAAGTAAACCAAATGTATGTATAATTCTTTCCTGTTATAGGCAAAACTGAACCATCTGTATATATTAAACCTCTAATACAAGCTTGTAAATATTTTTTAGAAGAAAAAACCCATTTAGGAATTCTATTTTTAATTTTATTGCCAGATTTTAATCCTAATTTTTTCAAAGTAAAAACTAAATCTTTACTGCCATTAGTTAAAAAAAGTTCATTATTTATTTTTAGGCTTATAAACTGATACTTTTAAATTAAATAAGCTTTCTCAATAACTACATCTTCAACAGGCCAATCCTGATTAGCACCATTGCTAGAAGTTTCTACTGCTTCAATTGCCTTAACAACATCCATTCCAACAATAACTTTCCCAAACACAGCATACCCATCATTGCCTGGCGCATAATTTAAGAAATCATTATCCACTGTGTTGATAAAAAATTGTGATGTTGCAGAATCAGGAACCATAGTTCTAGCCATAGCAATTGTCCCAACTACATTCTTTAATTCGTTATTTGATTCTAATTTAATTGGTGCTTTAGTTTCTTTTTGTGAACCATCTGGTAAAAAACCACCACCTTGAATCATAAACCCAGAAATAACTCTATGAAATATTGTTCCCTCAAAAAATCCTTCATTAACATAAGATAAAAAATTCTCAACAGTTATAGGAGCATGTTCTCTATCTAATTCAACTTCAATAATTCCTTTACTAGTTTCTAAAACAACAACTTCATTACTAACTTCTGCCATAGTATTCCCTCCTTTATAGATTAAAACAATTACCAAAACAAGCAACAAACCTAAAAATAATTTTGTGAATTTTTCCATCTTAATCATTACTTACTCTTGGTGCTAATATAAATCCTAACTCTAACTTGTTAGGAACAGAATATTTAATTCTTAAAGGATAATCAGATGCAAAACTTATCAAAACATTATCTGCTAATTTAGAACCGCTTGCCATTTTTGACAAATAACTTAAAGAATATTTTGCCATAACACTTTCTTGATCACTTAAATCTATTGTTGAATATTCAGTTACTGGCAATTCAACTTTAGCATCACTCACAGTGCCTTCAGCTTTAATAGTAAATTTTTCAACTTCAGCCAACAAAGCAACAGAATCAGATACAACACCCATATCAGCAATAGCATCATCAAACCTTGTTGCAGGCAAGCTTACTGAGGCAGTAAAATTCAAGTTAGGCAATTTCTGCTCTTCATTATCCCTGTCAATTAAAGCAAGATTAAATGTTCTCCTATTTGTCCCAATTAACTCTACAGTTAATCTGTTTCTTGAATCATCTAGTGTTAATGTTAAGCAGTCTTCTGGCTTAGCTCTTTTTAATATAGCTTTCAAATTATCTAAACTTACAGACAATTCAACTGGTTTTTCTACTAAAAACTCTGTAAAAGCTCCATGCAATAACTTAAAGTCTATCATTGCAACATTTGCAGGATCTGTAGCTAATAAAGAAACCTTTTCAGTATCAACTTTAAAACATACTTCGTTTACTAATTCAGAAATTAGATTAACACTTTCCTTCAAAAGCCTTGTATCTGCTAGTTGTAATTTCATTTTATAAGTAGAAAACAAATTTTATTTATATTGTTTGCGGTGATTTAGAACAATTATTTAGTAAAAACCCATAGCTTTTGCCCTAAAAAGTTGAGTTACTGTAAAAAGCAGGTACAAACCATAGAAAGCCAACAAAATATTCAATACAATTTCAGGAATTGTCAATTTAACTAAAAAAGGCAAGAAAGACAGCATTTGGTATTTAACTAATAAAGGTATAGCACCTATAGCAGCCAATAATAATGCTATAACAACAGAACCCCATTTGACTAAACCCATTGGCGTTCTTATTGAAAAAGAATCAACAAACAAAACTAAACCTGCCACAATTAAAGAAATTTCAACAACAGTTGCGGTAATTAAAGAAACAGGCAATGGTAAATTAATTCCAAAATAAGCTAATGTTGCAGCAGTTCCCATAACTGCAAATAAAATTCCCAACACTAAACTTATCCAAAGTTTTATTCCAGTTCCACCTGTATTCATAATTTACCTCTTTTAATAAATAAAAAATAGTGAATAAAATATAAAAAGCTATCGTTTAACTCTTAATCCAAGAAGTCTATATCCTTAAATATTTTTTCTGATTTTAGATGAATTGGTATAACAACATTTATATATTTCTTTTTCTTTCTTTTTATTATACGATAGGAGCTATCGGAATATACGCCTTTGGAGTTGATGTAAAACCATAGTGTAATCGACAAGGAATTAGGAAGCTATTTTCCTCAAATCTATGATTTAGGAAGTAGTAGTTCACAGATTTCCCAGCCAGTTTCTTCATACCACCTAATAACAGTAGGCATAGATTCTAAACTGCTAGGATGTTTAAATTCATAGCCAGTACTTTTCAACCTTGAATTATCAACAGTTAAATCAGTTCCTAAGAACATATAATCTACAGCTCCTTTCTCTAACATTAAGATTGGTTTAGCTTTTATCAAACCTTTTTTGTGAGCATATTTTACAGCCGCTTCACAAATATCAGCTAAAGAATCCATTAAACTCCTTGGTAACTTTAGTTTTGCACCTTTAGATGCTCAACTTGCTTAAAAAGCCTTGAAATCTCTGTAAATTGTTTCATTTCTTTCAGGCCCTACAGAAATAATTGAAGCTTTAGCATTAGACCAAAATTCAATCATTCTTATATATTCCTTAGCACCTTCAGGTAAAGCATCATAATCTCTAATTTTAGATATATCTCCAAAACCTTCTAGTTCTCTATAAACAGGTTCAGCTTTTACTAAAGCCTCCATATCCCAACTAGGATAATCTTCAATTAAGTTTCCATCAATCTTGTAAGCTATAGCTACCTTTATTGGATCAATTCCAGCTAACAAATCTAACCTTGTAACTGCAATGTCAGTAAAACCATTTAGTCTGCTTGAATATTTTAATACAACCATGTCAGGCCAACCTACTCTTCTAGCCCTACCTGTTGTTGCTCCAAACTCATGACCTTTAGCTCTTATTTGTTTAGCAACTTCATCTGAAAATTGTTCATCAACAGGCCATCTTTGATTATCTAAACAAGTTACTACTGGTCCAGATCCTACTTTGGTAATATAAGCTTTCAAAACACCGATAGCTTTATCTGGATATTGGCCAATGCCTAAAGCTTGAGAAACAGCAGTAGCTCTTGGTTCAGAACTTGTAACTTTTGGATAATTTCCAAAGCAAATATCTAACAAAGTTCCTTGTGCACCTTGTGCCATAACATTTTTTCCAGCTAACAAAGCTTCATGCACTTCTAAAGATACATCTGCTAAATATCCTCTTAATTTATTTCCAGCATGCTTAGCAACTTCCAAACAATGTTTCAAAGTTAAATTAACATCTTTAATTATATACTCGCTATCAATAATTTTTCTATCAGGCATAACCATCTTTTGCCCATAATAATTTTCAATCATGGATTTCATATAATTAAAATTTTCTCTAATTCTTTTTTCTAATCTTTTTTTATCTCCAACTAATTCATGAAACCGAATACCATCTCTGCTTCTTTGTTGTTCATAACTTGGACCAATTCCAGACAAAGTAGTACCAATTGAACCGGAAGATTTTTTATTATTACTTTTAGATTTTTTAATTTGTTCATCTCTAAACTTTTCTCTTGCATAATCTAAAGCTAAATGATAAGGCATTGTAATATGTGTTCTTGGATCTATTCCTAAATCAATATCTAAACCTAATTCATCAATTTCTTTACACATGTTATCTGCCCTCATAACAACATGTGACCCAATTAAACATCTTTTACCTCTTAAAGCTCCACCAGGTATTAAATGTAAAACATATTTTTTTCCACCGATAACATAAGTAGTTCCTGCATTTGAACCACCTTGGAATTTAACAACAATATCAGCTTCTTCAGTTATAGCATCTAATATTTTTCCTTTTCCTTCGTCGCCCCAAATGGCTCCTGTAACAGTAGTTAATGGCATAATTATTACCTCCGTTAAATATCCAAGTTAAGAATTTTTTAATCACTTAAATAACTTTTGTGATTTTTTAAGAAACCTTTTTAAATTAAGGTTTTATACTAATGCCTGAATGAAAAAAGTAGTGATTGTAGGTGCTGGTCCAGCAGGTTTATTTGCAGCTTACGAATTAGCAGGTAAAGCTGATGTAACTATCTTAGACAAAGGAAAATCTATTGAAAAAAGAATATGTCCAACTCCTGGAAATTGTAACAAAAAGTGTAAAGGATTATGTGCTGTATTATATGGTGAAGGCGGAGCTGGCTTAATGTCAGATGGTAAAATTATATTCCATACAGAAGTTGGGAGCAATCTTAATTCTATTGAAGATATAGGTTATAAAAAAAATCAAGAATTAGTAGATAGAGTAGAAGAAATATTTAAATTATATGGGGTTGAAAAAGAAAAAGAAACTAAACTAAAACTAAAACAAATTAAAAATTTAGAAGCTAAAGCAACAAAAGCAGGCATTAGAACCATTTCAACAAAATTAGCTCATGTAGGGACAGATAAACTTGCTGAACTAATGACAGAATTCAGAAATGATTTAATAGATAAGGGTGTAAAATTTATAACTAACACAGATGTAACTAATATTTCTAATAATGAAAATAATTTAATTATCCATACTAAAAAAGAAGATTATAATTGCGACAAAGTAATTCTTGCTCCTGGAAGAGTTGGAGCAAAATGGTTAAAAGAAATTGTAGATGATTTAGGAATTAAATATGGCTATAATCCTATGGACTTAGGTGTTAGAGTAGAAGTTAAAAGAGAGGTTACTGACCATATTACTGAATTAGTAAGGGATATGAAATTTTATATTGAAACACCAACTTACAATGATATTGTAAGAACTTTTTGTACTTGTCCTGGAGGAAAAGTAGCAAGAGAAACTCATGATTTGGGTTTTAATTTAGTTAATGGACAATCAGAAAAAAATGATCCTTATGAAAATACAAACTTTGCTTTTTTAGTTACAATCCCGTTTACAGAACCAATGGCAAACGGTAATGAGTATTCTAGACTAGAAGCAGAAAAAATAAAAGAATTAGGAGGAGATAAGCCAATATTGCAAAGATTAGGAGACTTAAAATCTGGTAGAAGAAGTAAAAGAAAAGATTTAGAAAAATATCTTGTAAAACCTTCTTTAGAAAACGTTACTTTCGGAGACATAGGTTTAGCTTTAAGTTATAGGATTATTCTTGATCTTATGGAAGGATTTGATATTCTTAATAGGATTATGCCTGGTATTGCTAACGATAACACATTACTTTATGCACCTGAAACAAAATTCCATTCTATTAAAGTTAAAAATTCAGATCCATACTTACAAACTAATATTCCTGGCATTTATGTAGCTGGTGATGGAGCAGGATTATCAAGAGGAATTGTTGGTGCAGCAGCTTGCGGAGTGTTAGCAGCTGAAGGAATTCTTAAAGATATTAAAGGATAATTATTTAAATTCTCTATATTTAACTATTAATACCTAAAAAGAGTGTGATATATTGAAATATAAATTCTTAAAAAGCAAGGCTTCATTTATGGTTTACTTAATTATTTGTATGACATTTACTATAACTCTTGTAGCACCAGTTTCTGCTGAAGAAAATTTAGCTTGTTGTCAACAAACAAACTCAGGAGAAACTTGCAGATACACTTTAGCAGACGAATGTGATTCAACTTATCAAGTTGGCGCTTTCCAATTCTGTGAAGATTCAAATTTTTGTAAACCTGGCTGTTGTATCTCACCAGAAGGTAGCTGTAGCAAGCAAGTTGGCAGAGCAACATGTGAGGCTGCTGGCGAAGGATGGCGTTGGACAGATAGCGCTAACTGTGAACTAGAACAATGTCAAAAAAGTTGTTGCGTTTTAGCAGAATCAGAATGTACATTTACAACAGAAAAAAGATGTGCATCAATAACTTCACAATTTGAAGGTTTAAGTTTAGATTTTAGAAATTCTAATTCAGAAGCAGAATGTACTGCAATTTGTAAACTATCTGATCAAGGTTGTTGTGCAAAAAATGATGGAAGCTGTGTTTGGGAATCAAGGGCAGCTTGCGGATTAAGTGACGGCACAGGTAGTAATGGTTTCTATAAAGATGCCTATTGCAGCCATGAATCATTACAAGAGATTTGTATTCCTGAATGTTCACCTAAAGCTTACAAAGGTTGCATTGAAGGTGAAGAAGAAGTTTTTTGGTTTGATTCTTGTGGCAATCCTGAAGGCATAGCAGAAGATTGTGATTATGCAGCTGGAACTTTGTGTAGTGAAGATAAACCAGAAGCATATTGTAAAAGTGTAAATTGTGAAACTACTCAAGGTTATGAACATTTAGAATATCAATCAGCTGGACAAGATAATTTCAGATGGAACGGAGAATCATGGTGTTATTATGATACTAAATGGGGTGCAGCATTAGATGCAGTTGGTTCAAGACATTTTATGCATATGTGTATTAATGGTGAAGAAATTGTTGAACCTTGTAAAGATTTTAGAGAAGAAATTTGTTTACAAGCAATAGTTCCAGATATGCCTGGGGGTTATGAAAAATATAGGGCAGCAAGATGTATTGAAAATGAATGGGAAGTTTGTACTGAAAAATGTAATTCAGCTAAAGAAATAGATAAAAAAGATGATGATGAAAAACAAAGAGCTTACAGAATAGACCAACAATGTTGTGAAGATTTTGATTGTACTTGGTTCCCTTTAACTCAAGAAGAAGAAAAATATGATGGTCTTTGTGTTCCTAAAAGTCCTCCTGGTGGAAAATTTTGGTCAGATGATTCTGGAGAAGTTTCAGATGAAATAGAATCACAATGTAATTTAGTTGATACAAAAGAGGATTGTAATACTAAATGGCAAGAAGCAATTGCTGGCGCAGATATGAAATGTATAGAGAATTGTGAATGTTATACTAATGATTTTCTTAATATGAAAAATAAAGAATGTAACGCTATGGGTGATTGTGGAGCTTATTATAATTATAAAGGAAATTGGAATAATGAAGCATTATATAGAGATTGGACTAAAGATCCAAAATTAGAAGAGGGAAAAAAACCTTTAAGAGAAGTTCCAAAAAATTGGATTAATTTTAATGATTTATTACAAGTCCCTATAGAATATCAACCATCCATTAGTTGGTCTGCTCTTTTACCCTTAAAAGAAGAATTAAGTATAGTCTTTTCAGGAGATACAAGATGGTATCATGCAATTCCAACAGGAATTATTATCGCTACTACAATAGCTTCAACTGTAGCTATTGTAGGTGGTTCTGGAACCGCATTTTCTGCAGTAGTTTTAGGAGCTGGAAATGCCCTTTCAGGAGGATTAAGTTCTGCAGCTACAGCAGTAGGATCATTACTTGCCATAGCTTTCTTAGGTATTGGACTTCATACAGGAAATAGAGATATGATTTATAATGCAATGATTACTGGTTATGTGACAGTTGGTGTCTTTGCAGTTATTTATGGTCTTTATGCTATTGC
Organism: Nanobdellota archaeon; assembly: GCA_018896675.1. Lineage (GTDB taxonomy): Archaea > Nanobdellota > Nanobdellia > SCGC-AAA011-G17 > GW2011-AR17 > JAHIMK01. The sequence continues at coordinate 13,221 of JAHIMK010000051.1, read as the reverse complement.
AGGAGCAACAGCATCAATTCCAGTCGCAGGATGGATAGCCGCAGCAGTAGCTTTAATTGTAGCTGCTATTGCAACAGCATTACTTTACTTAGCTGATTCAGAACAAAGATTAGTTACAATAGATTGTCAACCTTGGACTCCACCATCAGGAGGAGATAATTGTGAATTATGTGATGAAGATCTTTTACATCCTTGTTCAGAATACAGATGTAAAAGTTTAGGTAAGGCTTGTCAATTTATTGCAGAAAATGAAGGTTCAGACAGAGAAACATGTTATGCTGCTGAAACAAATGATATTATAGCTCCAATTATCACACCCTGGTTAGATGGCAATGCACCATTAGCTGTTTTAGAAAGAATAAATAGTCAAAAAGTAAATAATAATCAAGAATATCCAATTGAAAAAACAAAAGAAGAAAGTATTACAGGCTATGCAATTAGTAAAGAAGTTCCAGCATTTTCTACTGTAAGTATTGGAATAAAAACAAATGAATTAGCACAATGCAAATATACAACAGAATTTGATTCTGAATTAACTTTCAGTAAACTACCACATTACTTTGGAGATAATTATTACAAAAAAGAACATAACTTAACAATTTATGGATTAACACCAGAAATTACTTTTGAATTTTATATTATTTGTAGAGATGCAAACAATAATCCTAAAGAAGATCAATTGAAACCACCTTACAAAATTAGATTTACTACAGACAACAGTCCAGATTTAACAGCACCATACATAGTTAGAGCTAATCCAGGTAACAATGGATTTGTAAGTGCAACAACTTCACAAATTTTTGCTGAAATCTTAGTTGATGAACCTAATATGAAAGAAGATATGTGTAGATTCTCAAACCAAGACATGGATTACGAATTAATGTCTAACACGATGGCTTGTAGTAAAGCAGAACCAAATAGTTTACACGAACTTTACAATATCTGCTATCCTAACATTACAATCAATGATGGAACAAATACTTTCTATATCAGATGTAAAGATGAAAAAGATAATTACAATGAAGAACCTTATGTTTACAAAATAACAAAAAGTCAACCATTAACTATTACTTCAATATCTCCACCAGCAGGAACAGAATATTATACTGTAAACGCAACATTACAATTACAAACAGCAGGCGGAGCATATACAGGAGTTTCAACTTGTAGTTTCTTTGAAAATAGCAGAGCATTTAGCGACCATTTTTACATAACCAATTCAACATATCATGAACAAAAATTCTCTAATTTATTAAAAGGATTTTATGACTTTACAATTAGCTGCTTTGATAGTGTAGGTAATGAAGTATTAGGACAAACTAATTTTTCAATAGCTGCAGATTTAGAAGCACCAAACTTAGTTGCTATATACAAAGATGGTTCTGGATTACACATTACATTAAACGAACAAGCAACTTGTGAATATAGTGAAAATTCTTTTAGTTATGGAACTGGAACATTAACAGGAACAAATTCTTTAACTCATAACTTACCTATAGGTTTATCAGAATATCATCTTATTTGTAAGGATCAATATAGCAATACAATGCCTGAAATTACAATTATAACAGATATCTCAATTATCTGAAATTCTTATATTTTAAAAAGAGAAACCTTTAAAAAGAGTGACTTCTAACCAGCTAAGTTAACACAAGTATGCTTGTGTAGATAAAATAACATAGGAGATAGATAAAATGTATGGAGACGGAAATAGATCCCATTTCGGTGGGGATAATAGGGGCGGAGGCTTCAGAAGAAGTTTCGCACCAGTTAAGGTAGGAGACGAGTTAGACGTTAAGATAGAATCTGTAGGTAGCCAAGGCGACGGTGTAGCTAAAGTTGATGGTTTCGTATTATTTATACCAGGAGCTAAAGAAGGCGAAACTGTTAGAGTTAAGGTTACACGAGTTCTAAGAAAAGTTGGTTTTGCAGAAATTGTTGGAGAAGCTCCAGAAGGAGAAGCTCAAGAAGAATCTGAAGACACTCAAGCTGACGAGACTCAAGAAGAACCTTTAGAGGAAGAGCCTTTAGAAGAGGAAGAACCTTTAGAGGAAGAGAATCAAGAGGAATAATTTCCTCTATTTTTTTATATTTTTTTAAGAAAGATTTTTAAGTCCAAAATAAAAGATTAATTCTATGACAAATATAGAACCAACAGATTTAACCAAATATTTAGAATATCCAAAATCACTAACTTGTATTTATGGTAACCCTGCTGCAGGAAAAACAACCTTTTGTCTTTTAGCTGCATTAGCAGAAAAAGGAAAAGTTGTATTCATAGATACAGAAAATAGTTTTTCTATTGATAGGATTAAACAAATTAATGGAAGTTTACCTGAAAATCTATTTTTAATCAAAGTAAATAGTTTCAAAGAGCAAAGTCAATTGATTGAAAACCTCCTAAAACTAAAGGGAAAGATTGATTTAATCATTATTGATTCATTTACTTATCATTATAGGAAAGAACTTCAAGAAAAAAAGGATGTTAATTTTAAACTTTCAAAACAATTAAGCATTCTAGCAGAAATTTCTAGAGAAAGTAAAATTCCTATAATTCTAACTAGCCAGATTTATTCAACTATGGATAATAACATAGAACCAGTTGGAGGGAATATGTTAAAAAATTGGTGCCAATGTTTAATCAAATTAGAAAAAAATAATGAAAGAAAAATCATCTTAGAAAAACATCCCCAAAATAAAATTTTGAATTCAATTTTTGAAATAGTAAATAAAGGAATTAAATTTTAACTAATCTCCAACAGCCTACATCTATATAATGTATACTTTTCATATGAAACCAAAAAGTTTTCTTTAAAGGGAATTTAAAAGCATATTTTTGTTTAATTTTATAACCATAATCTAAGGTTATTTTTCTAACAAACTTTTCAGTTGATATTTTATGGAAAGTATAAATTACTGGAGCCAATTCCATTGATTTCAATAAAAACAATTTATCCATATGATTTTTTTGAACTCCAAATGGAGGATTCTGTAATATAACATTTACTTTTCTTTTAAAATTTTGGACATTTTCATGTAAAAACATGGCATTATACTTTTGGTTTAATTCGCTTTCAATAAATGCCTTATTTTTCTTTGCAACTTCTAATGCATTTTTATCAATGTCTACAAATATGACTTTTTTAGCACCCAATATTAAAGCCCCTAAACCCAAAATACCTTGACCACAACCCAAGTCAGCAATCAATTTATCTTTAATATCTTCTTTTAGGTATGCGTCCCACAAAACTTCTGCAGCAATATTAGAATCCGTAGGATACTGTTCCAACTTAACATCCTGCTTTTCAAAATTACTTAACTTAGAAAGCAGTATAGACAACTGTTTCTTATTCATTTTAAATATCCAATTGTGAAAATTCTGTTTCGTCTACTTCTAAATCTATTATTTCTAAATCTGCACTTTCTGAATCAATAACATCAAATCCAATATTTAATTCTTCAGAAGGCTTTTCTTCAGCTACAGGTTCCATACTACAGCCAACTAATAAAGAAACTAATAATGCTAACAAAACAAAAGTTAATATCTTATTTTTCATACAACAAAAAAGAACAATTTTTTATTTAAACCTTTTGCATAACCCTTATTTCAGCTAAAGATAATGGATAAACTATTTTCAAAGAAGTTTTCATTGTTTTTTGTAAAGACATGCTAACTAATGCAAAGATTAACTCAGAATATGTTTTTTCTTTAGCTTCTTTTTTTAATAATTCATTAACAGCTTTTCTTAATGCAGTCTTAACTGAATTTTGAGTATGATCTCTTGTTAAAAGTAAAGGTTTTAATCTTACTTTAACATTATCTTTAGTTTCTACTAAAAAAGAATCATCTACTTTATCTCTCTCTTTTCTTACCAATCTTTTAACATGCATTGGAGGAATTTCATATCTAACAATTTCTGTATAAGCATTGGATTCCTTAACTTCTTTAATCTTAAAAGTAATAGATTTTCCCTGTCTTCTGATTTCTCTAGAAATTGATGAAAGATTAACTTTTACAGTTCTTCCGATAAGACTTTCAGGTTCAAAAGCCATGGTTTCTCCAATAGCTTGTTCTTTAAACTCAGGTGAAGCTAATACATTAAACCATTTCTTTTTTTGTTTCCTTAATTTAACCTTTTTCTTTTGTGGAGCCATTTTTATGCTACAAGAAGCTTAGCCTTAGCTTTATCATATTTCCAATTGGCTGGTAACTTGCTTGTCCTCCTATAATATTTAACTAATCTATTAATCTTAGATTCTGTAAGTTCTGCTCCTCTTTTAGCAGTTTTATCATGATTATTACTTTCCATATGTTTCATTAAGTTAATATGTCTTACAATTAAAGCTCTTAAATTCTCAGGTAATGCTGGTTCAGCCTTATTTTCTATTAAAATTTGATTTATTTTCTTTCCTGTAACAGCCCTTACACTAGGAATACCATAAGTATCTCTTAGAATTATTCCAATTTCGCTTGTAGTTTTCTCAGATTTAGCTAATTTTAGAATTAATTGCTCTACAACTTTAGATTTATGAGAAACCCAAGTAGGAGTAGTTTTTTTTACTGGTTTTGTACTACCAGCTTTTCCACGTTTTCTTGAATACATACGTGCCATTTTTTATCCTCAGTTTAGGAAAGCTTCACCTTCCTATCTTCTTCCATTGTTAAAAATCAGTTATTTATAAAGCTTTCGGGCTCATTATAACTGCATTTACTTCTTTATAGAATTCTTTTATTAGTATTTCTTGAAATTTTATTCTTTGTTTATCATAAACTCTTAAATTATCTAATTTAGACGTTAATTCGGAATCCCAAAATAATTCCCTATTACTTAAAGTCCGAGGTAAATAATTTAATTTTTTTAAATAACTATAACAAAAATGATCTACAGCTGGTCCTGCTAAAACTTGAACTAATATGCTGGCTCTTTCTTCCCCTACATTTGTTTCAAAATCCATATATAATTCCTTTAATTGAGAAGCAACATTTTCTTGAGACATTGATTCATCAAATGTTTGTCCAAAAATTTGTTGTAATTCTAACAAATCTCTAGAATAATTATTCCCAGTATAAGTATGTTGATAAACAATATCGTCAATTGCTTCAAAAACTATCTCTTTAGCATTATATTCATTAGTTTCACCATAAGTTTGTAAAAATTTATCCACATATTTTTTTTCCAAATAATCTAATCCTTTTATAAACGCTTTTTTAAGGCAAGGATGAATATAACCTTCACTATTTTTCCTAGTAAAATAATAAAAATGTTCTACATTTTGACAAAAAGATAACAATTCACTTGCCTGATTCATTTGATAATCAAAAACATTGTCTAACAACTTTATTAATTTTTCTTGATTCTCAGGAGTATATTTCATTTTTTCTATTTCTGCTATTAATCCTTTTACTTCGGACATTTTTATTTTACTCCCTTAACAACACATTCATATTGCCTATATATTCTATTTATAATCCCCTTGGTCCTATTTGATAAATAATCAAATTCGGAATCTAACTTAGAATGAATTAATTCTATTTGTGTTCCAAATCTTTTGAAAAAATCATAAACATTTCCCCCAAAATTTAACATATTATGTTCACAAATCATTTTACAAAGATTTTTTTTTCTAACTTCTTCCATAGAGATTATTTCTGCTAGTTTTTGTGCCATTTTATCTTTAAATCCTTATTTTGTTACTACTTTTAGGAGACTGCTAATTTATAAACATTTTGGTTAGAAAAAATAGTCCCGCGAGGATTCGAACCTCGGTCCCAGGCTCCAAAGGCCTGTATGATTGGCCGCTACACTACGGGACTGTAAAGCTCCAAAAACGCTCCACATTTATAAATTTAGTGTTTCTGTTTTATAACATAAAAAAGTTCATTAGCAACTGAAAAAGTTTCATACTTTCTATCCTTAATCATCTTTTCAAACCAGTCTCGTTTTTTAATACTTTTTCTTCCACCTAAAGATTTTGTAGCAAAACTTGCAACAATCCATTTAACTTTCAAATTTTCAAGCAAATTTTCCGTAATATCCCATTTCAAAGTTTCTAAAGTATCTATTAGCTTAAACATAAAACAAATATCAGCTTCAGGCAATTTCTTGTCAATATTAATCAAGTCTACAGAATAAGCATTACCTTTTATCTTCATTTTATTAAAATAAAGCTGAATAAATTCTGCATCTTCTTCAACTAATTCTAATGCGATATATCTTGGCTTTATTTTCATAAAAGGTAGCGATAAAGGATTCAAACCACATCCTAAATCCAGAATAGATTTTGGTTTGCCAGTAATTTTAAAAATTTTTTCATAAATTTCAGAATAATAAGGAATCCTTTCTCTTGAAGAAACATGTAATTTTAAAATTTTTTCATGGTTATCAAAATCTTTTAAATCCTTCAAACTTTTCAAAAACCTAAAACGTTTCAAAAAACCTTTTGACAAGAAAGCACCATAAACTTCTCTTAATTTTGCTCTTGTATCTTTAACAATTTTAATTATATCTTTTTTATCTAACTTTTCAATAATTTTTGATGCAATATAAAATTCAAGAATTTGTTCAATAAACTTTGTACTCAAATTTCTGAACTCACGCTTATCCCTTATCAAGACAATAAGTTCTTGCCGGTTCATGATTCGAATTGCCTCCTATATAATTCTTTTTTCTTAATTTCCAACATTTTGTAAACAGGAGCATGAGGCGCACCATCTAATAACATTTCAATAGCTCTTCTTGCTAATGACGCTCTTTCAGCTTCGCCAATGATACCTATGGTTTTTCCAAAAATTACAATAGAAGTTTCACTCAAATCTTCTATAGTTTTCCTAGATTTTCCACTTTCACCAATCACTCTTCCTTTTAACCTTTCCATTTTCTTTTTAGATTTGCCAGTATAGCTGGTAATATCAACCAACTCAAAAACATTTTGTTCATTAAAAAGTTGAAAAGCTTCCTGAGGAGTAAACCCTCTGCCGATAGCTTGTATGATTATTTTTACTTCATAAGCCATTAAATTGTCTTCACTAGTAATAGTAACATCACCCTGTTCAGAATTAATATCTAACTTAACATTGGCTTTTTTCTCAATTTTTTTCTTTATTTTACCATCTACACCAATTAATACTCCAACCCTTTCCTTAGGAATTTTTATTTCTTGTGTATACATTTTTCAACTTCCTTCTTATAATCTATTTTTAGATTAAATTTATTAAAATAATTTACTATTATCTTAATATCCCTTTCAAGTAATTCCTTATTATTAGGATACTGAAAATCTACTGCATGTGACATATCAATCATAACAGGAGTTTGATTGTCATTTAATATGTTAAACGCAGACAAATCTCCATGAATCAAATTTGCATCTTGATAAAGTTTTTTAACATTACTTATAAGATTTTCGTAAAACTTTTTAGGATCTTTAGGATAAGAATTGTTCAATTGAGGGGCAGCCCCATTATTACCTATCATCTCCATAACAAGGATATTTTTGAAAACAGCTATAGGTTTAGGAACCTTAACACCAGATGACCTAGCTCTTAACAGATTTCTATACTCTTTTCTTGCCCAAGCATAGATAATTGCCATTTTATTTTTTTTCAAACCAACATACCTTGAATCCGCAGCCATATAATCAAACATCTTCTTAAAATTAGCAGCAATCCTATAAATTTTAACACAAACCAAACCATCATCTTTGGTAGCAGAAAATACACTTGCTTCCTTGCCCATTTTTATTGGACTTTTCAATTCATCAAAATAACCTTGAGAAGATAACTTAAACAAACCCCTTAAAGTACCATGATCAAATACATGTTCATAAGATTTGAAACGTTCAGCTCTTGTAAGCTCTTTCTGTTTTGCCATTCTAAAATTATAAGACCTAGATTTTTATAAAACTATGCTAGAACTCTTCCTCATCAACTACTTCCTTAATAAAACCTTTATTTTTTAACCATGGTACTTGATTAGGTTTATACTTATAGATAACATCTCCTTTAGCATCTCCACCTAACTCCCAAGGTTCTATTAACAAAGTATCTCCTTCTCTAACCCATAGCTTCCTTTTTAATCTTCCTGGAATTCTACAGATTCTAGTCTTGCCATCATAACATTTAACTCTTACTCTGCTTCCGCCTAATCTTGATTCTAAAATCCCAATTACTTCATTATTTTTAGGGGTCCTAACTCTAATAATTTCAACAGGCTGTTCAAGAGCAAGTTTATTTTTTTTCTTATTTAGCTTATTTTTCTTATGTGGCTTTATAAATACCATGTTTATAATAAATACACTTTTCAAGTAATTTATAAAGCTTTGCTTACTCTTCTTTCATTCTTGGCCTGAATAAAACAGTAACCCTATAAACTTTTTTACTAGTCATCTTATTTAGTGTATGCAAGGTTCTAGAAATCTTAAATTCTCCACCAAAACTTTTTTTCAAACCCCTGCCAATAGTCTGAGCATATCTTTGGGATGATAAATAAATATCTACACCACCCTCTTTTAATTCTTCAGTTTTAGAAATAAAGACGCTTTCCCTTTCTCTAACTCTATTCTTTATGAATCTTAAAGTTTCTTCAGTTGCGGGTCTTAACTGAATTTTTGCTTCAAAATAATCTTCATGAAATGCTTTCTTTGTCATATTACGGAATACATTTGGGCAATAGGTACATCTTGTATTTTTCTTATACCTTCTTTTGTAATCACTTTTGCCTTCAAAGCTAACTTAATAGCTTTATCTCCCACTATATTTATATTACTAACTTTTTTTAATAATTCAATAATTTCTTTTTCTTTTAATTTATCACCTTTATAAAATCTTTCAGTAATAATAAACTCTAATTCACCTTCTTGTAAAGTTTTACCAATTAAATCAGAATCACATAAAGATACAATTTCCTGATTATGAACATTTACTTCTATTTCCATTTTAAATCTTAGCTTTAACAGGATGCTTTGCACCGCAAGCCATACATTGCATGATTAATACTGGTCCGTCTTTCTTTAATTGAGTATCAGGCCTTTTACATTCAGGGCATAACACAAATGTGTTTGCAAACTGTTCAATCTTTGAATTAATGAATGCTGAGCTTAACTTTCTTCCCAATATTAATCTTGGACCATCAATTGAAGCTGGTGTTGCCAACTCTCTTTGTAAATATTTCAATAAATGTCCAGGTTCTCTCATAAAAGTAGCAACTATATCTCCAAAATTAGAAATTATTGTTTTATTACCTTGTACATGACCCTTAACTTTAGGTATTTCGAACCTTGCAGCCTTTAATTTTTCTTGAGGTAACTCTTTATTCGCTTTTTTTAGCAACTCTTCATATTTTAGCTCTGCCATAGAATGGCTAAGAAATCTCTAATTTATAAGACTTTTGGAAAGATTAATTTAAACCAATTTAACAAAACCAGGCCGAGGATTATATAATTCACCTTCTCTTAATAATTCTTCAATAGCTTTCTCAACATCTGATTCTTTCAACTTAGTTTTTTTAACAAGTTCTGAAACTTCTATACCATTATCAGGAGCTTTTTCAACAAAATGATAAACTTTTTCTCTTGCAACAATACTCGGTTCAATTTTTTCAGAAATTTTTTCTTCAGTTACAGCCAAAACTCTTTCATCAGAAGAAACCTTACCAAACTGTCTTTCTAGTTCTAACTTTCTAACAAAAGCCCATTCATCTTCCATAGGCCTCACAATCTCTGGACGTAAAAATATTTCACCATTAGATTCAAACAATCTTGCTATAACTAAAACAACACTACCAGTATCGATATGATTTAAAAATTTAACATCATCCTCCCAAGCCTTGATTCTAATCTGGCCAGAACCATCATCAATAGTTACAACAGAATAATTTCCAGTTTCATTATCATATCTATTAATAACAATTGCAATCAAATTAACCCTAACTACTTCTTTATCGCCTACTTGAAAATATCTCATGCCCTCATTAGTAAGCTTTTGCGTACTAGACAAAATATTATTAATCCATAACTTGTAAGCAGTTTGTCTTTTTATTTGCATTTTCAAATCTTTTCAATAAAACCTTTCTTAGGTTCATAAATATCTCCACTTCTTTTTAACTTTTCAATTGATTCATCAACTTTATGCCTAGGAATTCCTTTCTTCTCAGCTTCTTCCATAATTTCTTCAACAGGAATTGTCTTTTTACCATCAGATAATTCAAAAATAATTTCTCTTACACTAACTATTCTTCCTCTTTCACTTGAAGGAACTCCAGTAGTTATCCTATCAATATCCATCTTACCTGTTTCAGGATCAATTCCAATTTGTTCCATGCAAGCTATTTGTAATTTTATAGCTTTTTCAGCATCCTGTTTTGTAACTTTGTCAGCCAATTTTAATTTTGCAGAAGCCTCAGCTAATCTAATTATGGCTTCCAATTGTCTTGGCGTTATTGGTATAGCCTTTAATGCTTCATCTTGTGGTCCTGCATTTCTTAAGTTAACATAAAAATTTTCAATAACTGTTTTTGCTTCATCAGTCAATTTAGGATGAATATTTTGTTTAGCATATGCAATCCATTTCCTTAATAATCTAGGATCTAATTCAGATTCAACGCCATTATCACTTTGGTTCATTAACATATGTTTGGCAATTTTTGAATCTACATCTTTACTAGGCAAATCCCTTAATACAAAAATCAAATCAAATCTGTTTATCAATGCAGGGGGCAAATTAATTTGTTTGCCTATATGTGCAAAAGGATCGAAACGTCCAAATTTAGGATTGGCTGCAGCTAAAATTGAAGTCTCTGCTCTTAAAGTTGCTTGTACATTAGCTTTAGCAATACTAATCTGCTGTTGCTCCATAGCCTCATGTAAAGCAGAAGTGTCTTCTACGCTCATCTTATCCATTTCATCTAAACATAATACTCCTTTGTCAGCCAAAACCATAGCACCAGCTTCCAACGCCCAACCTCTTAAGAAGTCATCTTTAACTACAGTTGCAGTCAACCCTGCACCTGATGCACCTCTACCAGCAACATATCTTGCTTTAGGTGCAACTTTAGAAATAAAAGTAACCATTTGAGACTTTGCAACTCCTGGATCACCAACCAAAAGAATATGCATATCTCCCCTAATCATTGTACCATCTTTTTTCTTCTTTTTGACTCCACCAAGCATTTGCAAACCTAAAGCCAATTTAACATTTTCATTGCCATAAATACTGGGAGCAATTGAATTAATTAACATTTCATAAACTCTTTTACTTTTAGCTAGCTTTTTTATTTTGTCAACTTCTTCTTGATTAATTATTATATCTGAAAAATCTTCTTCAACTGGTTCAATATGATTAGAATCCATTGACAATTCAAACCTAGTCATTATTCCACCTAATTTGTGAGGGATAGGAATTTCTCTTAATACTCCTGTAATTTTTACATTGGTACCAGGTGTAGTCCTTTTTTCCATTATTGGTTCAACCAAATCTTCCCTTAAGAAAACAGATAATCTTTTAGGCTGTGCCCCCCCATCCAAAGTTTGTGGGGCTTCTTCAATAACTAATCGTTGAACATCTACCAAATCTTTTGACAACATTTTAAAATGTCCTTTTCTACCACAACTACATCTTGAAGGTTCCCTTAATTTTGTGTCAGTCTGTAAAATTTTTAATTTACCTCCACATGAAGGACATTCATAAGTTGCATAAACTGCCTCAGGTCTAACATCAGATGACTGTCTAATAATTCCTTGAATTGCAATAAACTTGCTGATATGGTTCTTTCTAATATTTCTTATAAATATATGCTGGCTGTCAGGAAAATTTTTAAAACGAACTCTTGCCTTAAAACCTAATAATTCTACTGCAGCTTCTGAAGCCCTAACAGTTTCATCAGGATCTTCTAAAAGTTCTTCACTTAATCCTACATCAAATTTAGATAATTCAAAGAAATCTACCGTTAATGATCTTTTACCTTTAGACGATATTTCATGGAGCTCACTAGTATAATGTGTTTCAAAAAAATTCTGGAACTTCTCTGTTTGCTCTAATGCATCTATTGCCATACATTCCCCTTTTTACGAACTAAAATATACCTTGAGGAATAGGTTTATTTATTTTGCTTATAAAATTTACTCAATTTTTCAGCAGAATTGTAAGAATTAGTCATATTCTATAATAATGACTCTTTTCTCTTTTTCTTTAGGCTTATCTTCCATAGGGTCTTCACTAGGCTTAGGAGCATATAAAGGAAGAAATGGCCCATTTGGATTCTTTCTTCTTTCCTCTTTTCTTTTTTCTTCTTCAATAATCCAAGGCTCAATTAATCTAAATTCTAATGGTTTTCTAGAAAATATAGGAGTTTTTATTTCCATGCCTACCAGATAGGGTAATTATTAAACTTATTAAATGTTTTGTAAAAAATTAAAAGAAAAAAGAGGTTTACTTATATCCTCTTTTAGCTAAGTTTACAATTAATTTATCAACAGCTTCATGCAATTTAGTTTCACTTCTTGTACCAGTACATACAATCTTTCCATTACTGAACAATAAAAATGTTGCTCTTGTATCCGGCAATTTGTAAACTAAACCTGGAAACTGTTCTGGTTCATATTCTGTATTTTCTAAATCAACTGCCAAAGAATTCAAATTTAAATCTAAACCAATACTTCCACTAGCTACCATGTTTTGTACAGTAGCCTTAGGTTCAAATGTAATATTGATTTTTACTTTCTTCAAATTCTCAATAATTTTTTGAATTGATTCTTTAACTTTCTTCATAGATTTAGCACCAGTACATACAATTTTTCCTGAACTAAATATTAATGCAGAGGTTTTAGGATCTTTAATTCTCATAACTAATCCTGGAAACTGTTCCGGATTATACTCTGTATTTGGTAAGGTTTCAGCAAGCTTTACTAAAGGGATTGCTCTTTCCAAACTGGCAGTTGCTACTATATTTTGTATCTTTACTTCTTTTTTGGCACCTTCTTTTTTAACTGGTGTTTCTTTTTTCTTTGGCATTTTGGTTTCTCCTCCGAAAGTTTATTTATAAACCCTTTATAAATAGAAAATCTTAGCCCCTTTATAAAGGTTCTGTAGAAATAGTGTTTATTAGACAAGTTTAGGTGATTAATATTACTCCTATAAAGATTAACACAATAGATATAACCTTTAAAATTAAAGCTGATTTACTCATTTCTTCTTTCAATATTTTAGGTGAAAATATACTAAAAACT
>JAHIMK010000050.1 GCA_018896675.1 Nanobdellota archaeon | reverse complement strand
CACTAAAAAAGACGAGACTTATCTGTTTCTCTCTTATTTCTCCAATGTTTCAAGTGGAAAGTATGAATCAAGACGTGAATATTCTGCTTGCCTGAAGAGATATATCAATAAGAACGGTGACGTCCTCCACGCACTAAAGTGCGTGGCTTCCAGCGTCTGTTGCCTTTGAAGGCTCATCGCGTGTAGTTCCTGCTTCTTCCAGCTTGCTTACTTTTCTAGAAAATGGAAAAGCATGGGCAAATCTGTCCACAGGCGTATAAGTTCGGGCTTGCCCAGCCCTACTGTAATCAAATATGTTTCTTGCAGAGTTCACATCGCGGTGCAGTACAAGTCCACAATTAGGACAGTCATAAATTCTTGTACTTAAAGGCATTTCCTGCTTACTTCCACAATTGCTACAATTCGTTGTTGTGCCTCTTGGATTGACTTTCACTAGCTGTCCACCGCATGCTACTGCCTTGTAAGACAACATTTGAATAAAAGTACCCCAAGAAGCATCATTAATATGCTTTGCAAAGCAATGATTCTTGACCATGTTTGTTATTGTTAAATTTTCTACTGCAATGAATGAATATGATTTAGTTATTTTGTTGCTTAGCTTGTGCAAAAAATCTTGCCTTTGATTAACTATGTTATTATACTGCCTTGCTACTTTTATTCTTGCTATTTTTCTGTTATTACTTTTTTTCTTTTTCCTGCTTAACTTTCTCTGAAATTTCTTCAACTTCTGTTCTGACTTAAACAAATGTTTTGGATTATCTATCAATTCACCGTTTGAAAATACAGCAAAACTTTCGATTCCAACATCAATCCCTACATACTTTTTAAAACAGTGCTTTGTTTTCTTTTTTTCAGTTTCACAAGTGAAGTATGCAAACCATTGGTTTGCATTATTACGTTTCAAAGTCATTGTTTTTATCTTTCCTTTCATAACTCTGTGAAGTTTGACTGGAAGATTACCTATCTTTGAGGCATATAATCTATTGCCTTTAATAATCCTAAAACCTGACTGAGGATATGTAATACTAATAATTCTGCTCTTAAACCTAGGAAAACCTACCTTCAACTTTTTGCCAGACTTCTTTTCCTTAATTCTACGAAAAAAATTCATGAAAGACTTGGTAAGCCTATCTGAAACATTTTGTAACACCTGGCTATAAGCTCTAGAATAATATTTCGGGCAGGTGATTTTCATATCTTTTACTAGTAAATTGAAATCAAACCTTCTTGTTGTCCAAAGTTTCCTACTCTCTGCAAGAAGACTATTATATACCTCTTTGCAAATCCTGAAATTCTGCAAAAGCTTTTTTTGCTGTTTCTCATTAGGATAAAGCCTAAACTTATATGTTCGCACTACCATATAAACTATAAAACACAACTGGTATTTATTTTCTTATCCGGTTTTCTATTCATTTTTCCGGAATTGTTGAAAAAGCAATTCATCTCACGACTAAAGTAGTGAGTTTTCTTGCTATAAAAATAATATTGAGCCATAAGCTTTAAATAATTTAAATAAAGAAATTTAATTATGAAAATATTAGCTATTGGTGACCCGCATGGTTGTTTAGAAAAAATTAAAAAAATTCCTAATAAAAAAGTAGATTTAATTCTGTTAACTGGTGATTTAGGTAAATGTGATTTAATAAGAAGTATGGATTTTGAAAATATTGATAGATTAAAACAAGGATTGCCTGAAAAAGAATTTTCTAATAAACAAAGAGAAAGAGCTTTTATGCAACCTTATAATTCTACAATGCAAATTGTTAGATATTTATCTAAATTTGCTCCTGTTTATACAATCTTTGGAAATGTTGAAAATTCCAATCAAGAAACTAAAAAAGAATCTAAAAAAATAGGGATTGAATTACCTTTACTTTATGATGATTTGAATTCTATGCATAATGTTAAAGTTATCAATAATAAAATAGTTAATTTTCAAGGAATCAGAATTGGTGGTTTAAAATATTTTTTAGATACAAACTGGGTTAAAGATTTTCAACCTTCTAATTATAAAAAGTTAATGAAACGTGCTGAAAAAGAAACTGAAAAAGCTAAAAAAGTTCTAAAATGGTTTGATTCATTAGACATATTATTATGTCACCAACCACCTTATCACATATTAGATAAAGTTACTGCTAAATTTGCTCCAAAAAGTTATCAAGGTAAACATGCAGGTAGCAAAACAATATTAAATTATATTGAAAAAAAGCATCCTAAATATGTTATTTGTGGCCACATTCATGAACAAGTTGGTGAGAAAAAAGTAGGTAAAACTATTATTTATAATCTTGGAGTTGCTGATTATAAGTTAATTGAATTCTAATATTAAGAGCAAAATATAAATACTCCTATATAATTATTAGATACTATGAAAAGAGGTTATTTAATAGGCATATCTATAATCTTGGCAATTTTGATGTTGCCTGCTGTTATGGCTAAGATAAGCTTTGATACTTTAATCCAAAATGAGTTCAATATTGGAGACAGTATCAAGTTCAGCGGAAGTATTGAAAGTGAAACTACTGTTGAAGGTTTTTTAATACTAAATATAAAATGTGAAGAAAATAGTAAACCATTACAATTGCCTATACCTGTAACTTTATATGCTAATGAAGAAAAGAAATTTCCTAACCAAATTAGTATGCCTGAGATAAAAGTTAAAGAATCTATGTTAGGAAATTGCAATATTGAATTACAATTAAAAAAAGAAAATGAAATTATTGAGCGAGGCAATTCTGAAACTTTTGGAATTACTAAAGATCTAAGAGGAAGTTTTAGCATTGAACGAACTTTAATTCAGGTTGGGAAAGAAGTTAGTGTTAGTGGCATTGTTCAAAGAATGGATGGTACACCAGTCAATGGTGAAGCAGAAGTTTTCTTTAATGATGGTACAATGAGTTATCCTGTCCCTCCAACTTTAGCAGTAGTTAATGGAATATTTAATTTTAAAAATATAATTAATGCAATTCCTGCAGGTGAATATACTGTTGAAATTATTGTTAGAGACACAAACAATAATGAACAGTTGTTTAATGCTGCTAAATTTACTTTAACCAATCAATTAACTATTGTTATTGATACTGACAAATATGAATACATCCCTGGACAAGAAGTTACAATTAAAGGAGAAGTAAGAAATGTTATGCATGAACCTGTTGAATTAGCAAGTGCTTATGTTATATTAAACAATCAAGAATTTTCTGCACAAACTATTAACCAAGAAGTTAGCCAAACTTTAATTTTACCTAAAAACATAAAATCAGGTAAACATACACTTACTATCAAAGTTAAAGATGCTTTAGGAAACAAAGGAAGTATTTACAAAGACATTTTTGTAACACCTATTGCAACTACTTTAGAAAATGATTTTTTAGTCAGAAGTTATAAGCCAAAGGAGAGTGTCATGATGAATATTGCTGTTTACGATCAAGCTTCTGATTTAATTTCAGATTATGTTAAGGTTGAAATTTATGATTCTAAGGATAAATTGGTAGCAACAAAAGAAGTTCTAAGTGGAAATATTTTTGAATTCCTTTTACCAAAATATGCATTGCCTGGAGAATGGACTGTTAAAACAAAATATTGGAATTTGAAAAAAGAAGAGATTTTGTCTGTTGAAGTTGTAAAAAACTTTGTAGCTTCAATAACAGGACAAGTTGTAACTATTGTTAATGAAGGTAATGTAAAAAATGAGGATCCTATCAAATTAAACTTAAAAGGAGAAGAAGGAGAGTTTAGCATTTTAAGCAAAAATAAAATCAAACCTGGCGAAAGTGTTAACATTGATTTAAACAAAAATGCACCATCTGGCATTTATACATTAGCTATATTTGATCCTGAAGGAGAAGAAGATTTTGATTCTGTTGTTATTACTGATGGTAAAGCTGTTAAAAATTTAAATACTATTTTTAGCATTTTAGTTATATTATTAGTTGGTATGATTGTGTTTATGACTATTACTATGAAAAAGAAAAAGATGACTCCTAAATTAAGTACTGGTGAATTAAAGCATCTTGCTAAAGCTAAAACTACTGAATTCAGTCAAAAAAGAAATGTTGATAAAGAAAAACAAGACGCTCTTGAAGATTACAAAAAGATTACTTTAGCAGAGATTAAAAGAACTGAAGATGCTAACAAAAGAAAATTGTTTATGCCTAAAAGAGAAACTACTTGGATTAGACCTAAGCCTAAAGTTGAAGAACCTAAAAAAGAAAAGAAAGATGAACCTATGAGTGGTGCTGCTGGATTCTTTGGCGGTTTCTAAGAAATCAAAAT
Organism: Nanobdellota archaeon; assembly: GCA_018896675.1. Classification (GTDB taxonomy): domain Archaea; phylum Nanobdellota; class Nanobdellia; order SCGC-AAA011-G17; family GW2011-AR17; genus JAHIMK01. The sequence goes on along the minus strand of JAHIMK010000050.1, from coordinate 2,500 downwards.
TAAATCTTTTTTTGAATCATACTCTTTTAATTTGAAATTATTTTTTAATTTCTCTTTTATTTCTTCAAAGTTCTTGGCTTTCTTTAAAATTGTAAATGCAAATAGGCAATCTTCTTTAGCTACTCGTTTTATTTCTTTTATTGCTTTGTCAATGTCAGTATGGTGCAAAGCAGTTATAGAAATTATTGTTGAAAATGTTTTATCTTCAAAAGGTAGGTCTTCAGCTTTTGCACAAACTTTTTTTCCATCATACTTCTCTAACATACCTTTACTTGGATCTAAAGCAATTGCTTCAACTTCAAAAAATTTTGTAGAAATCCCTGTACCTGCACCTATATCTAATAACAAACCTTTAACTTTCAAATGCTTTTTTATAATTTCTAATTTTTCCAACTGCTCTTCTTTATGGAGTTTATCATATCCATTTGCAATACCCGAATAATAATTCATTTTAATGGCCCGGACAAAGAGTTTTGTATTTATATTTTTTTAATTTGTTCAAAGAATTATCCATTTCATTAGGTACACTATTAGGTAAGTCAGTTCTACCTATAATCCCTCTGTTAAACAAAGTATCTCCTGAAAATAACATTTTTCTTTCTGAATACCATAAACAAATGCTACCACGAGTATGTCCCGAAGTTTTTACAACTTTTAAGAATTTCAAATCTTTTACTGGCTTGATTTCAACATTAATTGTTGGCTGCTTAATTCCAAACCTTGCCAAAAATTTTGAAAATAAGCCTTTTTTCATATCCTCTATCTCTTCTTCTGATGCAAAAAATTCTGCGTTTTTGAAAGCATCTGGTTTGCCTATATGGTCAAAATGTAAATGTGTAAAAATAACTCGCTTAATATCTGTTGGTTTGTAACCTAACTTACTTAAACCAATAACTAAACTTCTATGATACCTTTCATAACCCAAATCAATTAAAGTAGGAATCTTATCTACATCTAATAGATAAACATTTGAACTTAATCCTGGCCAATCTGTAAATTTCCAAACTTTTGGTGCTAATTTTTCTATACGCATGCATAATTTTTGAAAGATTAAGAATATTTAAGCCTATTGATTTCAAAAAGTATTTATTCATTAAAATAAGCTAAATAATAAATTGATAATACAAAATACTAAAATAAAGCATTGTAATAATATTCTAACAAGGTGTATAGGCTTAATGTTTCAAAAAAATAAGTCGGCATTAATTGAATTACCATATGAAAGCCAACTCCTGTCTTCTATACATACTTTCTTCATGAGATATAATATAGACCTCTACTGGCTTAACAAAAACAAAGAAGTTATAGATATTAAAAAGAATGTAAAACCTTACAAGTATTGTATAATTCCAAAAATAAAAGCTAAATTCATATTGGAAACTCCAGTAAACAAAATGAAGCTAAAAATAGGAGATAAAATCAAGTTTTAAAATCCATTAATATTTTAAAGTAAAAAGATATTATTTATGATAAGAAAATGGCCGTATTAACAAGAAACGAAATATTGAAATTGATTAAAAAAGGTTCAGTAAAAGTTACTCCATTTAATGACAAACAAGTTGGACCTGCATCAATAGATTTAGCTCTAAGCAATGAATTCAGAATTTTCAAGAAAGGTTCTAAAATTGTATTAGATGAAAAGACTAATGCTAATGATTATACTAAAGTTGTAAAGCAAGATAGTATTGTAATTAAACCAGGTGAATTCATCCATGGTATTACTATAGAAAAAATAAAGTTGCCTGAAAATGTTTGCGGTTTCTTATATGGAAGAAGCAGGTTTGCTAGAATGGGAATATTAATACATGCCACTGCTTCATTCATTCAACCGGGAATTAATAATAAACAAGTTCTAGAAATAAAAAATATTTCTCCAAGAAAAATTGTGTTAAATAAAGGGTTAAAGATTTGTCAATTAATTTTAATGGAAATGAAAGGCAAAGCCAAATATTCTGGTCGTTATAAAAATCAGGAGAAAGTTTAAAATGTATGGTAAAAAAGTTATGAAACATTTTACAAATCCTAAAAATGCTGGTTGCTTAAAAAATGCTGACGGCGTTGGTGAAGTTGGAAATGTAAGGTGTGGAGATATTCTTAGACTATATATTAAAGTAAAAGATAATAAAATAATAAATGCAAAATTCAAAACTTATGGTTGTGTAGCAGCTATTGCTTCTTCAGATATATTGTGTGACATGGCCAAAGGTAAAACTTTAGAAGAAGCTGAAAAAATTACAAATAAAGATATTGTTGAACAATTAGGAGATTTGCCTTCTATTAAAGTGCATTGTTCTGTGATGGGTGCTTCTGCTTTGAAAAAAGCTATTGAAGATTATAGAAATAAAAAGAAGTAATTCCCGGCACTGTCTAATTTTTAAGTGATTTTTGAAAATTTATAGAGGATTTCAGCTTGCTCCGCAGCTGAAATAGGGGCAAAGTGCTTAGATTAATTTTGAATATAAGAGGATTTCAAATTTTGTCGTCATTTCCTGTTATTTTT
>JAHIMK010000049.1 GCA_018896675.1 Nanobdellota archaeon | reverse complement strand
TTGGAACCTATGAAAAAATATATCAAAATAGCTTTAGAAAAAAAAGTGGATAAGAAAATTATTGCAAAAAAGCTCATAGATCAAGGTTGGGATGAGAAAATAGTGAAAAAAGAGCTTGAATTGAAATAAGTAATATTTAAATATTTAAAAATGATAAGAAAGATTATGCGGAAAAGAGGATTAATTGCATTATTATTTATTATACTATTTTGTTTTAGTGCAAATGCGCAGGATGCATGGGATGAAGATGAAGATGGTTTCTGTAGTTATATGGAAGAGGGAGCTGGTTGTCCAATAAAATTGGACTGTAATGATAATAATCCTATGATTAATCCTGATGCTCTTGAAATTGATAATGATTTAGATGATGATTGTAATGGGTTAGTTGACGATATTGATGTTCAGTGTAGTGATTCTGATTTAGATGGTTATAATGTTCCTATTAATCCTGGAGCTTTATGTGGTCTGGAAGATTGTAATGATATTGTATACTCAATTAATCCTGGGATTTTAGAAATTTGTGATGATAATATAGATAATAATTGTGATAATTTAGTTGATGAAGATGATCCTGATTGTATTACAGAAGAAAATCTTTGCCAAATAAGTGCTGATTTTACAGGCATTTTTGGTTGTGAAAGTTTTCCGACAAAGGTTAGTTCAACATATGATGGTAATACTATTTGGATGATATTATGGACTGATAATTGTGATGAACAAGCTTCAGTTAAATTTGATTTATATGAATTTAGTGAAGGCTCTGAACCTTTCTTTATTAAGTCTTTTGACTCTACATTTTCTTTAATGAATATAGATTATGAAGATGGAAATGGTTCTACTAATGAAGATGTATGGGCTGCACCATGGGTGGCAGAATATTTTGAAGATGATGATGGAAGTAATCCAGAATTTTATTTTAAAGCTACATTAGTTGATTCTCAAGGTTTTGAAAAAACTGTTAATAGTGGGATGGTTTTAGTTGAAATGTTAACTGTAGCTCCTTGTGAAGAAGGTAACGATGAATGTCCTATTGAATGTGTAGGGTTTGGTCAGTTTGGAAGTGATATGGCCGAGGCACTTTGTGAACCTTCCATGATTGATTGTAGTTTAGCACCATGGAGTTCTTGTAATGAAGTTTTGAAATTAAAAACACGAGATGTCTCTAAATGTATAATTGAAGGAGCTGATGCTGAATGTGAACAAGAGGTTAAATCTTTATTACCTAATGAACAACCTTGTACTCCTGTTGTAAGGCCTTCTGTTCAAGTAGGGGAAGAGTCGGAAGTTATTTGTGGAGATGGTTTTTGTGAAGAAGAAGAAGATTGTCCAGAAGATTGTAAAAAATCTAGTGTGAGCTGGTGGATATTTATTTTAATAATCCTAGTTATAGCAGTTATTAGTGGTATAGTTTATCTTGTTAAAACTAAAATGAAAAAAGGCAAACCTAAGGAAGAAAAGAAACTTCAAGTATTTGCAAATGAAAAAGATTTAGAATCCGTATTAAATTATATTAATGCAGCAAGAAAAAGAGGATATACTGATATTCAAATTAATGTTATGCTTACTAAAGGTGGATGGAAAGCTGAACAAATAAAATATGCATTTTCTAAAGTGGCAATACCAGTTAAAGAAACTACTCCATTTAAGATTGCAAAAGATGAATCTGCAGTTTTAAGTTATGTAGAAAATGCAAAACAAAAAGGATATACTGATGTTCAAATAAAAGAAGCCTTATCTAAAAGTGGAAGAAGCAAAGAGCAAATAGATTATATTTTTAAGAAGTTAAAATAACGAAACTTTTATAAAAAGTTCATTCTTATTTTTATTGCAAGCGCTGATAGTTCAATGGCTAGAATCTTGGCCTTCCAAGCCAATGATCCGGGTTCGAATCCCGGTCGGCGCATATAAACTTTATTATAAAAGACTAAAATTTCGGGGTAAAATAAAATGGATAAAGATACAAAAATCAGTCAATTTAGAGATTGGGTAAGTCTACAAACTAGTAAAGGTATTTCCAAATTAACCTCTCCAGAGGATATTAGTGGAATTGTGGTGAAAAGGGATGATTGGTTAACTGTCTATGTTTTTAAAGAAGGGTTAACTCCTCAACAAGAACTAGAAGCATTAAAACTTGTAGAACAAAAATATGCTGTTCACGAAAAAAAGGGAGAACCTAGTAATGTAGAGCTTAACAGCTTAGAAGCAGTAAGGAAAATCAATAGTTCTCTTTTGGATTATGTGTTGGAAAGCTATGCTACAACTGGAATAAAATAAGAAAGTTAAGAATAAGGATGGACTATAAAATATGAATACAATGATGGTTTAGATTATGATAAATTTTTTGGAAAACCACCTAAACTTCACTTTAAAATTTAAAATAAGACTAAAGGATATTAAGGTTAAAATGTTCTTTTTTATTTTTATTAAATTTATAAAAGTAAAATTCTTTCAAAAATTGTATTTCTATCGTTATAACTAATAAGATGTAAAACCGAAAGTTATATAAATGAGTTAAATCTGAAAATTCAAAATGGCAAGAAATTTTTCTATATAGATGGAGCTATGAACTTAGAGTTTCAGTTAGCTCTATAAAAATATAGGAAAATTTTGAACTGCCCTGGTAGTGTAGTTCGGTCTATCATGCGGCCCTGTCGAGGCCGCGACCCGGGTTCGAATCCCGGCTAGGGCGTTGCAGTGGACCGGTAGCTCAGCCTGGCTAGAGCATCTGAACAAATGGTGGAAACTGTTTGATGATGATACTTTTAACATCTGGTGAAGACATCAGAGGGTCGCGGGTTCAAATCCCGTCCGGTTCAGAATAATCAAAAATCAAAAGGTCAAAAATGTCAGAAGAAATAAACATTACAAAACATATTTTTGTGCCAAAACACACAAAATTAACAGAAGAAGAAAAAGAAAAAATTCTAGAAGAGTATAATATTTCTTTATCTCAGTTACCAAAAATTTCTAAAAATGATCCTGCAATAAAAGAGTTAGAAGTGAAAAAAGGTGATTTGATAAAAATTGAAAGAAAAAGTCCTACAATTGGTAAATCAATATTTTATAGGGTGGTGGTAGGCAATGCCTGAAGATCAAAATCTATTAATCAAAAAATATTTTGAAAAACATTCTTTTATTGAGTCAAGTATGCGTTCATTTAATAATTTTGTAGAACAAGAAATGCCTAATATTATACAAGAAGTTGGAGACATTATTCCAACAATAATTCCTCCTGATGTTCAAGATTTTAGAATTAAATTTGGTAAAGTTAGAGTTGAAAAACCAAGTATTGTTGAAGCTGATGGTTCTCATAGACCAATTTATCCAATAGAATCAAGATTAAGACAATTAACTTATTCGGCCCCAATTTATTTAGAAGTTTCAGTTCATATTGATGGTGTTCAAAGAGAATCTTTTGAAACTCCTATAGGAAAATTACCAGTTATGTTAAAATCTAAACTTTGCCATTTAAATAATTTAAATAAAAAAGAATTAATAGAACATTCTGAAGATCCAGAAGATCCTGGAGGATATTTTTTACTTAATGGAAATGAAAGAGTTTTAATTACTGTTGAAGATTTATTACCTAATAAATTATTTGTTCAACATAATGCTATTGGTCCAAGTAAGTTTACTGCTAAATTATTTTCACATAAAAATTCTTACAGTATACCTCATCTAGTTGAACAAATGAAAGATGGCGTAATTTATATTTCATTTACAAGATTTAAAAGAGTACCCATGATGGCAGTAATAAAGGCCTTAGGATTAGTTAAAGATCAAGACATTATGGAAATAATTTGTGATGAAAAGCCATATGATGATGTTTATATTAATTTATACAATTCTATGGAACTTAAAACTTCCGAGGATGCATTAAACTTTTTGGCAACAAAATCAAATATTACAGCTCAACCTAAAGAAAGTAAAACAGACAAAGTTTTAGAGCAGTTAGATCAATTTTTATTACCTCATGTAGGTTTAACTTCAAGAGATAGAGCATTAAAAGCTTATAACCTATGCAAGATTATTAAGAGGTTCTTATTAGTTGCAAAAGATGGTAAAGTCCCAGAAGATAAAGACCATTATAAAAACAAAAAATTAAAGTTAAGTGGTGACTTAATGGCTGACTTGTTAAGAGTTAATATGAAAGTTCTTGTAAATGATATTTTATATAATTTTCAAAGATTAGTTAAGAGAGGAAAATTCCATTCTGTTAAAATAATTATTAGAGATAAATTATTGACTTCAAGATTAAAAAGTGCAATGGCTACAGGATCTTGGGTTGGCGGTAGAAAAGGTATAAGCCAAAATATTGATAGGGTTAATTTTATTTCAACTTTATCACATTTGACAAGAGTAGTTTCTTTATTATCTGCAACACAAGAAAACTTTGAAGCAAGAGAATTGCATTGTACACATTGGGGAAGATTATGTCCGATAGAGACTCCTGAAGGTACTCCTATTGGTTTAAGAAAGAATTTATCTATGCTTTGTGAAATTGCACAAGAAGAAGTGCAAGAAGATAAAATAAAGAAACAATTAGAATCCTTTGGATTAAAGAAATTAGGAGCTCAATAAAATGGTTGATGTATATTTAGATGAAAAATTTGTTGGTATCGTGGATAATCCTAAAGAGTTTGTTAAGTTAGTTAAAGAAGAAAGAAGAAATGGTAAACTTCCTAAAACTTTAAACATAAATTATGATGTTGATTTTAGTGAAGTTGCAATTCATGTTGCAAAAGGTAGAGCAAGGAGACCTTTGATTATTGTTGAGAATGGTGTTCCCAAACTTAAAGAAGAACATATCACAAAATTGAAAAATGGAGAGATTGATTGGCAATATTTATTGGACGAGTCAATATTAGAATATTTAGATCCTAATGAAGAAGAAGATGCTTATATTGCATTAAAGTCAAAAGATGTTACTAAAGAACATACTCATTTAGAAATTAGTTTAATCTCAATCTTAGGAGTTATTACATCATTAGTACCTTATGCTAATTTTGGTCAGTCTTCTAGACTTAATAGGGGTTCTAAAACTCAGAAACAAGGATTGGGATTATATGTTTCAAATTTCTTGGTAAGGATTGATACAGATGTTAGTGTAATGCATTATCCTCAAAGACCAGTAGTTAAATCTTTTATGCATGATGTTATCAATTATGAAAAACATCCTTCTGGACAAAACGTAACTATTGCATTAATGAGTTACGGCGGATTTAACATGCAGGATGCATTAATTATTAACCAAGGTTCTGTTGATAGAGGATATGCAAGGTCAACTTATTTCAGACCTTATGTTGTTGAAGAATTAAGATACCAGGGTGGTTTAATTGATGAAATTGGATTGCCGGATAAAGATGTTAAAGCTTACAGGGTTGAAGAAGATTATAGGTTTTTAGAAGATGATGGCATTGTTTATCCTGGAGCTAAAGTTCATGCAGACGATGTTGTTATTGGAAAGACATCACCGCCAAGGTTCTTAGGTGAATTAGAAGAGTTTAGTATTGCTGCTAACTTGAGAAGAGAAAGTTCATTAACTGTTAGGCATGGTGAAGAAGGGATTGTTGATTTTGTTGTTGTAACTGAAAATGGAGAAGGTAACAAGTTGGTTCAAGTAAGATTGAGAGACTTAAGAATTCCAGAAATTGGAGATAAATTTGCGTCCAGACATGGTCAGAAAGGAGTTATCGGATGTATTGTTCCTCATGCTGATATGCCATTTACTACATCTGGCGTAGTTCCAGATTTAATATTCTCACCCCATAGTATTCCATCTAGAATGACTATTTCGCATTTGATTGAAATAATAGGTGGTAAAGTTGGAGCTTTGGCTGGAAGACAAATTGAAGCTAGTACTTTTAGTGCTGAATCTGAAACTGATTTAAGAAAATTATTATTAGAATTGGGTTTTAGAGAAAATGGTACTGAAAGAATGTATAATGGTATGACTGGTGAAGAATTTGAATCCAACATTTTTGTTGGAAACATGTATTATATGAAACTTAAACATATGGTTGCAAACAAGTTACATGCAAGAGCATCTGGTAGAATCCAGTTATTGACAAGACAACCAATTGAAGGTAGAAGCAAAGGTGGTGGATTAAGATTAGGAGAAATGGAGAAGGATTGTTTTGTAGCACATGGTGCATCTCTATTGTTAAAAGAAAGATTTGACTCAGATAAAACTACTATTTATATTTGTGAAGAATGTGGTATGCTAGCTGTACATGATTCAATGCGTAATAAAGCATTTTGTACAAAATGTGGTGCTAACATTGAAGTTACTGCAGTTGAATTAAGTTATGCTTTTAAATTATTGTTAGATGAATTAAAATCATTGGGAGTTTATCCACAACTTCATTTGAAGAGTAAGTATTGAGGTTAAAAAATGGTAAAATATACATACAAAAAAATTGACAGGATAACATTTAGTTTACTTTCACCTAAAATGATTAAGAAAATGGCGGCTGCTAAAGTAGTTACGCCTGAACTTTATGATAGAGAAGGTTATCCAGTAGATGGCGGTTTGATGGATATTCGTCTTGGAGTTATTGATCCAGGTTTAAGATGTAAAACTTGTTCTGGAAAATTAAAAGAATGTTTAGGACACTTTGGTTATATTGAATTTGCAAGACCTGTTGTTCACATCCATTATGTTAAAACTATTATGACCTTTTTACAGTCTACATGTAATGATTGCGGAAGATTAATGATTTCAGCTGAAGATGTTTTAAAGTATAAATCTAAAATGGACAAAGCTTTAGAAAGAAATGACACTACAACTTTTAGAAGAATTTCAAAATTAGTTAGATTGTCTTCAAGAAATATTAAAAAATGTCCTCATTGTAAAACAAAACAATTTACAGTAAAATTAGAAAAACCAACAACTTTCATGGAAGATAATAAAAGATTGAATCCTATTGAAGTTAGGGCAAGATTAGATAAAGTACCTGATGATGATGTATATTTATTAGGATTAAAAGCAGAACATGCAAGGCCTGAATGGTCAATATTAACTGTATTACCTATCCCTCCAGTAACCATGAGACCAAGTATTACTTTGGAATCTGGTGAAAGAGCAGAAGATGATTTAACACATAAGCTTGGAGACATTGTAAGAATTAATCAACGTTTATTCGAGAACATTAATGCAGGTGCTCCAGAAATTATTGTTGAAGATCTTTGGGACTTGTTACAATATCATGTTACTACATACTTTGACAACTCTGTTCCTCAAATTCCTCCTGCAAGACACAGGAGCGGTCAACCTTTGAGAACATTAAGTGAAAGAATTAAAAGTAAAGAAGGAAGATTTAGGCATAACTTAGCAGGTAAAAGAGTTAATTTTGCTGCACGTACAGTTATTTCTCCTGATCCTCAAATTGGACTAAATGAAGTTGGTGTACCTAAACAAATTGTTATGGAATTAACTTTGCCTGAATTTGTTACTGAATGGAATATTGAATGGTTAAAGACTTTTATTAAAAATGGTCCAAAAATTTATCCTGGTGCAAATTATGTTATCATGATTGATGGTAAGAAGAAGAAAATTAGTGCAGAAACTCAAGAATTATTAATTACTGAACTAAGTCCTGGACAAATTGTTGAAAGACATATTGTAAATGGAGACATTGCATTGTTTAACAGACAACCATCTTTGCACAGAATGTCTATTATGTGTCATAAAATGAGAGTGTTGCCGGGAAAATCATTTAGATTGAATCCAGCTGTATGTAATCCTTATAACGCTGATTTTGATGGTGATGAAATGAACTTACATGTTCCTCAGACTCAGGAAGCTATTGCTGAAGCTGAAATATTAATGGAAGTTCAAACACAAGTTATGAGCCCTAAAAACGGATTGAATGTTATTGGAACAATTGAGGATGCTGTTACTGGAAATTATCTTTTGACTAAAGATTTAACAATGTCAAAAGAGGAAGCTGTACAATTATTATTAAGCATTGGTGTTACCGATACTGAAAGATTGAAGAAGTTTAAAGCAAATGTTAATGGAAAAGAAATTTTTTCTGCAGTCTTACCAAAAGATTTCAATTTTATAGGGTTGTGTAAGAGTTGCAAGAAACATAAAGTTTGTCAAGGTAAGAAATGTGAAACGGATTCATTTGTACATATTAAAGACGGACAAATGTTAAGTGGAATTATTGATACAAATACAATTGGTGAAGGTAATGGAACATTATTAAGAGACATTCACAGAATTTATGATGAAATTACTACTGTAGATATTTTTGGTAAAATCTTTAGATTAGGCATAGCTTTTTTGGCAAAGAGAGGATTTACAGTTAAGACTGCTGATGCTGACATGCCTGAAGATGTTCAAAATAAAGTTAAAGTTATTTTAGATTTAGCTTTAGCTGATGTTGATAAATTTATTGCAGAATTTCATGCAGGTAAACTTAAACCTTTTCCAACAAAATCTTTAGAAGATAGTTTAGAATTAATGATTTTGCAAAGATTGAATGAAGCAAGAAATGAAATGGGAACACTTATTGGTAAAACTTCTAGACCTGGAAATAGCACTTTAGTTATGTCCCAATGTGGTGCTAAGGGAAATTTATTAAACTTGGCTCAGACTGCTGCTTTAGTAGGTCAGCAAGCTTTGAGAGGTAAAAGAATTGATAGGGGTTACAAAGAAAGAACTTTATCTTTATTTAAACATAATGATTTATCACCTGAAGCAAGAGGTTTTATTAGGCACAGTTATAAAAAAGGATTGAATCCAATTGAATTCTTTTTCCACGCTATGACTGGAAGGGATTCTCTGATGGATACTGCTTTAAGAACTCCAAAATCCGGTTACTTGTATAGGAGATTGGCTAATGCAATGCAGGACTTAAAAATTGAATATGATTTTACTGTAAGAGATGCAAATCAATCTATCATTCAGTTTAGTTATGGTGATGACTGCTTAGATGTATCTAAAAGTGATGGTGGAACAATTGATGTTAAAAAAATAGTTAGTGAGGTAGCTGGTAAGAATGATTGATGAAGGATTATTAAAGGAATATAAGGGCAAGGTCCCAGAACCATTATTGAATGATTTTAGGAAGCATGCTACTGATTTCAATCTTAATAAAAAGCAACAAAAAGAAGTTTTAGATAAATTATTAGAAAGATACATGACTTCTAAGATACACCCTGGAGAAGCTATTGGTGTAATTACAGCTGAATCATTTGGTGAACCAAGTACACAGATGACATTAAGAACATTCCACTTAGCAGGAGTTGCAGAAGCAAATGTTACATTAGGTTTACCTAGATTAATTGAAATTTTTGATGCTAGAAAAGAGATTAAGACTCCTATGATGGAGATTCATTTAAAATCTCAACCTAAAGATGATAGGGAATTAGAAAGATTGATTTCAATGATTAAAGAAATAAAATTATCAGATATCCTTTCAGAAATTTCTGTTAATATTTTACATATGTATATTGAAGTTAAGTTGAATAAATCTAGATTAAGAGATTTACAGATTAAAGAAGAAGAAGTATTGAAAGCAATTCAAGTTTCAATGAAAAATATTGAAGTTTCTGAAAAAGATGGTTTATTAATTATTAAACCAAAATTAAAGGAAATTACTTTGCCTGCAGTATATGCTATTAAAGAAAAAGTTAAGTTAGCACATGTTAAAGGTATTGAAGGCATAAGTCAAGTTTTGCCTGTTAAAAGAAAAGATGAACTTATTTTAATGGCAGCAGGTAGTAGTTTGAAGAAAGTATTAGAGATTGATGCAGTTGATGAAACTACAACAATTTCTAATGATATCTTTGAAATGGTTAGAGTTTTTGGAATTGAAGCTGCAAGACAAACAATAATTAATGAATCTTCAAAAGTTTTGAATGATCAAGGTTTAGAAATTGATGCAAGGCATATCATGTTTATATCAGATTTAATGACAACTACTGGTGGAATTAAAGGAGTTACCAGAAGCGGAATTACTGGCGAAAAAGAAAGTGTTTTAGCAAGAGCTTCTTTTGAAACACCAATTGTACATATAATTAATGCAAGTTTGTCCGGTGAAACTGATTACCTAAATTCAGTTGTTGAAAATATTTTAATTAATCAGCCAGTTCCATTAGGTACTGGATTGCCAAGTTTAGTGACTAGTATGAAGAAAGAAGGGGGCAAAAAGAAATGAGCGATGAATTAAAACTAGCAGTTAAGGAAAAAAAATTAACAATTGGAACTGAAAGGACAATTAAAAGTTTAAAATTAGGAAAAACTAAAACTGTTTTTCTTGCTTCAAATTGTAAATCTGATGTTAAGGAACAAGTTGAACATTATGCAAAAATTTCTGGAGCTAAAGTTATTCAGTTAGATTTGCCTGATAAAGAAATAGGTCTACTTTGTAAAAAACCTTTTAATGTTTCTGTGTTGAGTTATTAATAAAGAAAGATGGTAAGTTATGATATGCAAACTATAGGCTTGATAAACCTATTTGAAAAAATAACAAGAGCAGGAGTTAAAGATTGTTTTATTATGGAATCTACTCTGATTTTTGTAGTTAATCAAGGAGATATTGGTAAAGCTGTTGGCAAAGGTGGCTCTAATATCCAGAAATTAACAAGAATAATGAAAAAACAAGTTAAGATAATCCAATTTGATTCTAACCCTAGTAAATTCACATTAAATTTACTTTTTCCATTAAAACCTGCTGAGATTAAGCAAGATGATGATAAAATCATTATAAAAGCCAAAGATATATCTGAAAAAGGGAAGATTTTTGGCAGAGAGAAGACAAACCTTAAAAGGATGCAGGAGATTATAAGTAAATATTTCCCAGTAAAGTTAATGGTTGAGTAAAATGGACATCTTAAAATTTGCTCTGCAAAATGCAGTGAAATATAATGGTAAAGCTAATTCTGGAGCTATTATTGGTAAGCTTCTTTCTGAAAATCCTAAATTAAAATCCAAAATGAAAGATGTTGCTAAAGAAGTTTCTCAAGTTATCAAAGAAGTTAATTCAATGTCTTTAAAAGATCAGTTGGATAAATTAAAAAAGATTGCTCCTGAGTTGTTAGAAAAAAAAGAAGTTAAGAAAGAGAGAGAATTGCCGGAGTTAAAAAATGTTAAAGATAAAGTAGTAATGAGATTGGCTCCTTATCCAAGTGGCCCATTACATATTGGAAATACTAAAACTTATGTTACAAATGATTATTATGTTAAGAAGTATGGTGGTAAGTTAATATTGGTTATGGATGATACTATAGGTTCTAATGAAAAAAATATTAGTGAAGAAGCTTATACCTTAATTCCAGAAAGTTTGAAATGGATAGAAGTTAATATTGAGGAAGATATTATTTATAAATCCGATCGTTTAGAAATTTATTATGAGTTTGCTGAAGAGTTAATAAAAAAAGAGAAAGCTTATGTTTGTTCTTGTGATTCAGAGACTTTAAGAGAAAATAGAGTAAAAGGAAAGATTTGTGATTGTAGAGCTACTTCTGTTGAAAAAACTTTAGATTTATGGAAAAAGATGTTTGATGAATTTAAGGAAGGAGAAGCTGCTTTAAGAATTAAAACTAGCATGGATCATCCTAATCCTGCATTTAGAGATAGGGTATTGTTTAGAATTTGTGAAAGAAAACATCCCCGGGTTGGCAAAAAATATAGAGTTTGGCCGTTGTTAGAGTTTTCATGGGCAATTGATGATCATTTGCTTGGAGCTACTCATATTTTAAGAGGAAAAGATTTAATGATGGAAAGTGATATGGAAAAATATATTTGGGATATTTTTGGTTGGAAACATCCTGAACTGATTCATACTGCTTTAGTACAGTTGGAAGGTGTTAAAATTTCTAAATCAAAATCTAAGAAAGAAGTTATGGAAGGAATTTATTCAGGCTGGGATGATCCTAGAACTTGGAGTTTACAATCTTTGAAGAGGAGAGGTATATTGCCTGAAGCTATTAGGAACTTTTCGTTAAGTTTGGGTGTTAATCAGAATGAAATAACAGTTCCTATTGAAAATCTTTATGCTGAAAATAGAAAATTGATTGACTTTGTTGCTAGAAGATACTTTTTTGTTGAAGATCCTAAGAAAATCAAAATAAAGAATGCTCCTAAAATGAAAGTTGAATTAAATTTACATCCTGATATGCAGAAAGGAGGAAGATTTTTTGAAACTACTGATGAATTTTATGTTCCAAGCAAAGAAAATTTTACAGGAATTATAAGATTTATTCATTTGTTTAATTTTGAGAAGAAAGAATTTGTTTCTGAAGAGCATGATTCTAAGTTAAAAGCTAGGATGATGCATTGGTTACCTGTGAAAGATGATAATGTTAAAGTAGAAGTTTTAATGCCTGATGGTTCTTTAAAAAAAGGTTTGGCTGAAAAAAGTGTAGAACATTTGAAAGAAAATGATATGATTCAGTTTGAGCGTTTTGGGTTCTGTAGATTAGATAAAAAAGACAAAACTAAAATGACTTTTTGGTTTGCTCATAAGTAACATTAATAAATTGTTAAATCCATTGAATATTATGTTAAAAAAAGAAATTATTTTTCAAAAAAGAGCTTTTTTAAGAGCAGTAGGAGGTGATGATAATTAAACCGGGCACAATTCTAATCTTTTGTGCCCATTCGTAGCGGATGATGAAGCCGTTGGAATGGGTGGGACTATTGCTAAATATGTTTCTGAAGGTTTTAATATAGTTAAAGCTGTATTTTCTTATGGTGAAAGCAGTCATCCTCATTTTCAAGAAGCTGTTATGATTAGTAAAAGAATAGAAGAAACTGAAAAAGCAAGTAAATTTATAGGTATTGAAAAGACAATCTTTCTTGGATTAAGAGATACTAAAGTTAAAGCTGATGTTGAAACATCTAATGCTATGCAAATGGTTAAAGATTTAATAAAAGAGTATAAACCTATAAAAATCTATATTCCTTCTTCAATTGATCCTCATCCTGATCATCAAGCTGTAAATAAAACAGTATTGTGTACAGTAGATTCTTTTAGAAAGAAATATCCTGTTTATGAATTTGAAGTTTGGAACATATTGCAAGGCAATAAGCCTATGCTTTTTGAGGATATAACTAATTTTTATAAGAAAAAATTAAAGTATATGAAATACTTTACAAGTCAATGGCAATACATGTACCTGTTATGGTTGCCAGTATATTTTAGATCAAGACAGTATGGTAAAAAACATGGTTGTAAATTAGCTGAGAAGTTTTACAAAGTAAGATGAGAATATTATTTGTTGTTACAGGAATAGGATTAGGAGATTCAACTAGGGTAGATGCTATTATTGACAAATTTAAGAAAAAGTATTCTGATATGAAGGTATTAATAGTTGGCTATGGTGCTTCTTATGATTATTTTAAAAGAAAATATCCTACAATAAAAATTACAGGTTATAAAATTCCTGGAGAGAGGATGAAGTTCAATGTATTACCTTTTATTTTTAAGAATTATTTATTACCTTTTGTTTGGTTTTTTACTGCATTGAAATTAAAAAGAAGAGCAAAGAAATTTCAACCAGATATAATAATCTCTGATTTTGAACCCTCTGGAATTACTTTAGCTAAAGTTGTTAAGAAGAAGTGTGTTGTGATTTTTGGGTTAGATCCTAATCTTTATGATAAATACAAACAAGTGCATAAAGTAAATCCAATTATGAAACTTCAGGCGTTATATTTTCAAAAAATCTATGATCAAGCTGATTTTGTTATAATCCCTACTTTCTTAAAACCAAAGAAAAAGAATTTAATGTATCATTATGTTGATCCTATAGTAAGGGTTTGGCCAAAACAATTGCCTAGTGAAGAGAAATTAATGAAAGAATTAAATTTAGAAAGAAAACCAATCTTAGTAATGCTTGGTGGTTCAAACTTCGGTTTGTCTTTAGCAAAAAACTTATCTAAAATTGCTAACAAATTTAATGAATATTTTATTTTCTTTGGTTCTAATTTTGATTTAGAAGAAACAAAAAACGTTAAACATTTTAAATTTTCAAAAGATTTTCTTAAGTATTTAAAAGTTTCAAAAGGCGTAATAACTTTAGGTGGCCAAAAAACTTTATCTGAAGCAGTGATTTACAATAAACCATTATTGGTATTTCCGATAAAGCAACATATTGAACAACAACTTAATGCTTTTTCTTTGAAAGATATTGCTATGATTGGGAATGAAATGCATTCTGAAGCTTTGAAAAAACAAATTGATGAATTTATTCATAAACTTCCTGAACTTAAGAAGAAAGTTAGTGCTTTCAAGTTTAAAGGAGATGGTGCCGAACAAATACTTTGGTTTATTGAAGGTTTGATTAATACCAAGTAGCTTCAACTTCATCAATACGCCAAACAGGATTAATATCTACTTTTTCTAAATCTTCTAATCTTTTTGTAGACTTATATTCTAAAATTCCTTGCCATGCAATCATTATTGGATTGTCGCCACAATACTTTAATGGTACTGGATAGAATTTAGCATTTCTATCTTCGCACATATCATTTAACATTTCACAAAACCTTTGGTTGGCTGCAACTCCACCAATTAAAATGCATTCATTTTTATCACAATGTGCTAATGCTCTTTCTGTAACTTCTGTTAACATTGCAAAACACGTTTCTTGTAATGAAAAGCATAAATCTTCTTTTTTTACACCTTTTTTGAATAATTGTTCTGCTTTTGTAATAATTCCAGAGAAATCTACATCCATCCCTTTTACAACATATGGCAAATCTAATAATTGTCCTTTTTTAGCCAATTGTTCTATCTTAGGACCTGCTGGAAAACCTAATCCTATAATCCTACCAAATTTGTCCAAAGCATTGCCTAAAGCTATACTTAAAGCTTCACCGAAAACCCTGTATCTGCCACCTTCATGTGCAATTATTTGTGTATTAGCTCCAGAAACAAAAACAAACACAGGATCTTTAGTTTTTGTAATCATCCTTCCAATTTCTAAATGAGCGCAAATATGGTTGACACCTATCAAAGGCACATTGTTCTCTTTTGCTAACTTAACTGCAAAATCCTTACCAACTACTAATGATGGTGGCAATCCAGGACCTTTTGAGAATGAAATTAAGTCTAAATCTTTTAATTCTAATTTAGATTCATCTAAAATTTGTTTTAATAATTTATCTTTAAACTCTAAATGATGCTTCTGCACTTCCATGGGAATCATGCCGCCCTCTTCTGTTGTAAAGGTGTGTGAAGCAGTGGCTATTTCTTTCTTATCTTCTATTATTGAAATTCCAAATGTATGTGCTGTACTTTCAATACCTAGGCATTTCATAAGATTTCCTTTATGATTTAAGTTTATAAGAGTTTTTCTTTTAAGAAAATGTTATAAATGTCTTTGTCTTTAATTAAATATGCGGCAGAGGATTTTTAAACAAATTTCTGAGAATCTTATGCAAAAAACATTGTTTGAATTAAATTACGGGGATTTATTAAATAAGATGTTTTCTTATAGTTCTGATAACTTGCAAGAAGAATTAACAGACGCTTTGAATCATAACATAGGATACAAAAGAAATAAAAAAATTGAACCTAAAGATTTAGATGGTTATGTTGAATTGCATACAGAACTTAAACGTAATTCTTTTGAAGAACTATTTGGATTAAGAAGCACTTTATTCGATATACAACTTCCTGAAAAAAATTTTGAAAAAGTTAAAAAAGCAACAAATTTGGATAAATGGGCTGGGGGAGCATATTATCCCAAAGAAAATTTTTCTGATTTTGACCACGACTATTTAATTTTTAAGAAATTAGGTATGGCTATTGAAGGGCCGGAGGTTTATAGTTCTTATAATCATGAATCTTTGCATGCTATTAGAAATATTTATTCTAAAAATCATTCTATGTTAAATAAATGGAATTATAAGAAATATAAAAGAGAAGAATTGCTGGTTAAAATAGAATATGCACTATTAGATGAACTTTTATGCCAGATGGCAACTAATAAAGGAAAAAAAGAAGTTATTGAAGACCTTAAAGATTTGTACTTACCTTCTATGAGAAAAGAAGCATATGAGGCAATTAATTCTACTAGAGAAGAAAATAAAAAGATTTGGGGATGGTCAAAAGATATTAAAAAAAGAATTATAAAAGTTGTTGAAGCTTCTTATTGGTTGAATATTTATTTTAATCAAACAACATTAGTGCCTTTATTTTTGAGTTTTGGACCAACTATTTCAGAGATTTCTAACAAAGAATTTTATTCTCCGTTTACTGATATTATTCATTTGGAAAGGGATTTATATGATAGGGAGATAGAAGCTGACGAAATAAGAGAGAAAATTATTGAGAAAGGTTATGGTTATTAAAACATAAGTTTTATATACGTTGTTTCAATATTAAATTATTAATATCTAATAAGGATAAGAGGTGATTTCATGATTGAATCTAAAAAAGGCGCTATTGAAATGTCAATGCAGACTATCATTATTGTTGTTATTGGTGTAACATTATTAACTCTTGGTTTAAGGTTTGTATATACTACTTTTACCGGTATAACTGAACAACAAGAAGGTATAACTGAGCTTACTAACACTCAAATAAATGAGCTTTTTGGTCAAAGTGGCGAATTGATTTATTTAACTAAAGATAATGTAGGTGTACAACAAGGAGATACAGAGACTATAGCTGTAAATGTTCTAAATACTGACTATGACGATGGTATTTTTAAATATGATGTTAAGATTGCAGATTCTGGTAAATTAACTGAAGAAGAAGTAAAAAGTTGGTTTACTTGGTCAAGAAATGGTAGAACTCTTAAAAATGGACAAGGTTATAAAGATAATTTAGTGTTAAGAGTTCCTAAAGCAGCAAGAACTGGAGCATATTTAATTGAATTAGAATTAGATTGTCCTAGTGAAATGTCCTGCGCTTTTGCACAATTCTTAGTTGAAGTTGAAGCTAGTTAGCTTCTTTCTTTTTTATTATGAAAAAACGTATTGATTTTTTTACAGTTGTTATGGATGAATTGTTTGATGTAGAAAGAAAAGTTTTATGGTTGATAATTCCTTTATTTGTATTGTTTTTGTTAACAGGTTATTCAATAACTAGGTTAGTTATAATTCCTAAATCTATTTCATTATATTTGCATTTTACTGTTTGCAGTTTTTTAGCTGCCTTGATTTTAATTCATGTTTTAGGTAGAGCTCGTAATGCTTTAGCTAGAGTTGAGATTAAAGGTAAGTTTATTGATTTGTTGTTGTTAGTCATAGGAGTTGTAATATTAATATTATTACTTTATATGGAGTTCAAATGAGTTGGATATTTAATGAAATTACAGTGAAGTTGAATAAAGTTTTAGCTTGGGTTTTGTTAGTGTTAGTTACGATAGTTTTTGTTAGCGGCTTTGCTTTGTTGGGCAAGATAAATATTGCTAATTCTTTAGCTGTTAAGTTGCATAATAAGGTGATGATTGTGATGATTATAATATTTGTATTCCATGTAGTGATTGGTAGTATGATGCTTTATTATCAAAGAAAGGCTAAGCGTTGAAGTTAGAGTTAGGTTTTTATATTGTTGAAGTTTAGTAAGTTTATGAGAAAAATATTTTTGGTATTGATAATTTTTGGGATATTGTTGTTAGTTAGTGGTTGTGATAATTATTTATTTGGGAGAGGATGTAAAGGACCTGGTTGTGGAGTAGGACAGGAAGTTCCTATTTCAGATATATTAAAGATGCCTGAAGACTGTGTATCTTATTATGATGGTTGTAATACTTGTAGTGAGTTTAGAGGAGAATTAAGATGTACAAATTGGGATTGTGAATTTATTGAAGAAGCAAAATGTCTTGTTTCAAAAATAAAGCCTGAATTTAATCCTCCTGAAGATTGCATAAAATATAATGATGGTTGTAATGTTTGTGATTTAATAAATGGGTCTTGGTTATGTGCTGATAAAAGTTGTGAAAGATTTACAGAACCGAAATGTTGGAAATATGGTGATCCTCCTCTCTTTAATCCTTCTAAAAATTGTTTAAGTTATGATGATGGTTGTAATATATGTCATTTAAAAAAAGGAAATTGGGAATGTTATGAAGAAATTTGTAAGACATATAGAGAACCTAGTTGTATTAGAATGAAAGTAACAATTCCTTCAAAATGTAAAAAATACTTTGATGGTTGTAATGTTTGTGATATATTTAATGGAGAATTAAGGATTTGTACACAAAAGGGCTGTGGCGAATATGAAGAGCCTAAATGTTTAGAATATAGGTGGATATAAATGAGGAAAATATATTGAGTATTGATAATTTGGCTTTAATATTATTTTTGTTCTTCAATCCTTTATGTGGTTTTCATGGAATTATTCCTTATAAAGTAGGTGTTATCAATGAAGAACCAAAATGCTTAGAATATAAAGTTATTTAAAACGTTCTTTAAATTTAACAACATGTTTCTTAATAAAATAAAAAATAAAACCTAAATAGACGCTAAGACCTATTAGGATCATTACAAAAGCTATGCCAACAGCTAATGCTATTAACTTAATTAAGTCCATGTTAACTTAGACTTGACCTTCTAACCAAATGCTAACAGGTGCAATGTCTTCTTCATATGCGAAGTTGTTCAATACAATTGTTAACTCACTTGGTTGTTCACCTAAGTTAGCAGGATCAATGTTGCTTACTGTGCAATCTACTGTTTTAGATTTTGTGTCAGTCATTAATGTTACTTCTTCATCACATTCAATATTGTAAGCACCCATAGCATCAATAGTTAATACTTCTTTTTCTCTCCTTCCTCTGTATTGGAAGCAGTCATCTAATGTTGGCACTATTATCCCTGTTCCTGTGTTTGCAACAGTAACTTCAAAACGCATTGAACCAACACCTTCTCTAATATCAACTGGTCTTTGTGTAATTGCTGTAACTTGTACCTTAGATGGAGGATTTGATCCAGAAGGTAAGTTAGTGCCAATTTCTTCAGCTTTAGCTGTATAGAACAGATTAGCCTTAACAGTTACAGGATATGAATAACAATACTTTCCAGTAATGGTTTTTTGAATTTTACCAAGAACTTCGTTAGTATATTTGATTGGTCCTAAGTCAACTTCTTCAGGGATAGCTGCACCAGTTTCAGGGTCAATTGATAATAATTTTGGATTTGTAGCTTCTTTTCCACCTACAAAAAAGTTAGGCATTGTAGCGTCTCCAGTAAGTCTTACTCTTACTTTACCTGCTGGAATTTCTTCAGTATGTTTGTTTGTCAGTTGAACAACTACATCTATGTCTTCATTTTGTTCGTAAGGTGCATTTTCCATGCTTATTGGTGCGTCTGCTACAAATTTGGCCTCAATCATTTGTGGGCCTGTATATTTATAATAACCAGAACTAACATTAGAAGTTCCAGAATCGCAACCTGTTATTAAAATTGCTAATGATAAGATAAAAAGCAATATTGCTGTCTTTTTCATATTTAACATCCTCCCATTATAATACTTCTAAGCTTAAGACATAGTTTTTTTATTTATAATGTTTTCTAAAATTTACTTGATAGAGAAAGTGTTAGATTCACGGGTTTCGTAAGCATATTCTAGCTCAAATATTACTTCTGGCTTATAATCTTCATCAAATAAGTATATTCCTTGGCTATTTAATAGACTAACTTGCTTAGCTTCGCATGTAATTATGGCTTCGTCA
>JAHIMK010000089.1 GCA_018896675.1 Nanobdellota archaeon | reverse complement strand
TAGTAAAAGTGATTGATTGGAAGGAGCATTCCGATGGCTGAAACACCTTACCAGGTTCAAATTCCGGCTGCGCTGCGAAAATTTGGCTTTGACCAGCGCGAAGTGCAGCGCCGTGTGTCTGAATGGTTGGTACTTTCCCTATTCACCGAAGGACGGGTTTCCTCCGGCAAGGCGGCGCGCCTATTGGATATTTCCCGCATTGATTTTCTGGCTTTGCTACGTGCGCGGGGAATCGCCTATGTCAATTACACACCCGATGAACTGGAAGAAGAATTTGCGGCAGTCAAAGCATTGGATGTCAAGGTGGCGCGATGATTGTGGTTTCCAATACCACGCCGCTGATTGGCCTGGCATCCATTCAGCATTTTGACATGCTTCGGCGGCTTTTTGGTGAAATCCATATTTCGAAGGCTGTGTACGATGAGGCTGTGCCCGTTTTAGCATCAGCCAGGCAGTCATAGATGCTGTTCTGAAACAGGCTGGGGAGAAGTAATTTGTTCAGTATTAGCGCTACCGAACGTATGAACTTGTTAACTGAAAACTACATTGCCCAACGACTGAAAGAGGCGTTCCAGCCCGGTGTGGTTGCATCCACGGATGGCTATGCCGCGCTGGCAACTTCGCAATCCGGTCAACAATTGATTTGCGCCGCAGTCTTGATGCCGCTCGTCTGGAAGGAGGATGAGTGGTATCTGCTCTTCACTCGTCGCACGCAAAACGTCGAAAACCACAAAGGCCAGGTCTCATTCCCCGGCGGCGCGTGCGAGACGGGTGAATCTGTCGAGCAAACCGCCCTGCGCGAGGCCGAGGAAGAAATCGGGCTGCAACAGGGCGACGTCCGCATTTTGGGGCGGCTGAATGACGTGGTGACAATTACGCATTACCGCGTCGCGCCGCTGGTGGGGGTCATGCCCTGGCCGTATGAGTTTTATCTAGCCAAGATTGAAGTCAGCCGCGTATTTACCATCCCGCTTCAGTGGCTGATGCAGCGCGAAAACTGGGCAGAACATAATTTCACACCAGAAGGAACGCAGCGAGCTTTCCCGGTCATCAGCTATCATCCGTATGACGGTGAAATCCTGTGGGGGGCCAGCGCACGCATGACACAGAATTTTCTCGCTGTTTTGCGTTTGCAATAAAAATGCCCTCCCCCATCCGGGGGAGGGCAGAGATGTAGGTTTGTGAATACCTTCTTGCCCTACTCGGGCACTTCCTCTTCCTTCTTGCCCTTCTCGATCACCTCTGGCTCAGCCATTTCCTGGCCTGGGATGGCTTCAGCAGCCACCTCTTCCACTTCCTCTACTCTGGAGGCAGTCACCACGACGACCATCTCTTCCGGATCACTCAGCACCTTTACGTTTTCCGATAGGATGATATCGCGCACATGAATGCCATCTCCAACATTCGCCAGCCTGGAGATATCCACCACGATACGTTCGGGCAAGTGTTGGGGGAAGCACTCGACCTCGAGTTCGTCGAGGCTGGTGACGAGTACCGCGTTGAAATCCTTGACTGCCGGAGAAATGCCGGTAACTTCGATCCCGACATGCGTGCGCAGTTTCTCAGTCAGCGAGACGACCTGGAAATCCACATGCACCAGGTTGCGCTTGATCGGATTGCGCTGGCTTTCGCGCACCAGCGACGGGAATTCCTGGCCTTCCAGGTCAATCGTCACCAGGCTGGAGGATGTCAGGCGGGATAGAATGCGGGATGCCTCGCGCACATTCATTGAGATGGGAGCAGGCTCTATATGACGCCCATAGAGTACTCCCGGAAGTTGACCGGCGCGACGCAAGGCACGTACCTGCTTGCCGATCACTGTTCGGGGTGTAGCTTTGATAATTACATTTTCCATTTTTATCTTCCTCGAGCGCCTCTCACCCCAAGCCGAGGGGTTACCTTCGCTCTGTTTTTGAATTTACCCGGCGACTGCCAGGGTATTTACGACTTACGTCTGAACAGGAATTGACCCAGCAATACGGCGACGCCTGCCACCAGGCTGGCGAGTAACACTTGACGTGTATCCATCACCGTCTCTACCGGACCCTCAACCTGCCGCGCCAAAAGGATGGTGGTGCGCACCTGCTCGGTTTTCACCTGGTTGGCGACCAAAAGGCCGCTGCGGGAACCTGCGCCCATCCTCGCGCTTTGCGCCAGGATGAGGCCGGCGCGACCGTCTAGGTCAACCTGGTTTGCGCGAACAACAGCCACTGCGCTCTCTTGCATGGTAAACGATTCAGCCTGCGCGGATGCAATGGATGTCGTCTGCGCCGAGATGTTCTGCGCTGAAATTTGCAGCGCAGCGCTCTGCTGCAGGTCAACTTCCCCGGCGTCAACGCGACCGACGAGGCTTTGGTGAACGCGGACCAGTTCAGCTTCGACCTGCTGGGCCTGCGTATGGGTCAAGTT
>JAHIMK010000090.1 GCA_018896675.1 Nanobdellota archaeon | reverse complement strand
CGCCGCCACCCAGAATCTCTATGTAGCTGAATCGTTTTCCCGTTTCAGGGTGAATCCCGGAAAAACTGCTGGTACAGGCCTGACCGTGGCTGCCTGCCACGACCCGGTCGGGAACTATCTCGCTCATCGCCTTAAGCATGGCCTCTACTATTTTTGTCATGGTCTGGCTTCTGGCCGTCACACCGGCAGGAGGTAATGGGTTGGTGACCAGGCCCTCTCTACTCTCTACCTCAATGGGACGAAAGGCCCCCGAGTTTAAGGCCATTCCCGGATCTATTATTCCCACCATGGTGTAAAAGACCCCTCCCTGGGTGCAGGCCCATGGGGAATTCACATTGCCTGTGGTCTGGGAATCGCTCCCGTCAAAATCAACCTTCATGCTGTCCCCTTTAATGTGTACATTAACCTGCACTCTTACCGGTTTATCCTCACAACCATCATCATCTAAATAATCAACACCCGTATAATCCCCATCCGGGAGAGATGTTAAAAAACGTCGAACCATACTTTCGCTGTAATCCATCAACATGCTGGTACATTTATGGAACACATCCAGACCGTATTTGTTTACAAGTGCCTTGATTCGCTTTACCCCCACCATGGTGGTAGCGGCCTGGGCCCTGAAATCCCCCATGGTCTTTTCCGGGATCCTGATATTGCTTGAGATCATATCGAAAATCTGCTGGTCTTCCTCTCCTTTGCAGTATAGCTTGACAAAAGGGATCCGCAGTCCTTCCTGATAAATCTCTGTGAGCCCCCCTGCCACACCTCCCGGCACCGCACCACCCATGTCCAATTGATGTGCTATGTTTGCAACAAAGGCAACAAGTTCTTCATCCACGAACACAGGGGAGAAAAACTGGACATCCAGAAGGTGCTGCCCGCCCAAATATGGATCATTACAGATAATCACATCGCCTTCATCAAACTTCTTAATCCGATCCAGCATGTTAACAGCAGTGGTGGGGAGACTGAACATCATCAGGGGACAGAGATGGGCCTGGGCTAAAATTCCTCCCTTTGCATCCAGTACACCGCAGTTTATGTCCATAATCTCCTTAACGATCGTCGTGCGGCCCATACGCATCAGGTTATAACCCATGTCATCGGCCACAGCCTCCAGTCCATAACGGATCACCTGCATTGTAACCGCGTCTGCCTTATACTTCATCTTCTCCCCCAATAATGATGTTTCCATATTCGTCTACAATACCATAAAATTCAGGAGGTATCAGGGTGGTGGAAATTGTTTCCTCAATAAGAGAGGGGCCTATAATCTTGCTCCCCGCGTTTAAATGTTCCCGCTCATAGACAGGTATTTTTTGCCATCCCAAGGTCTCAAAATAGACATCCCTCATATGCTTCCAATCACCTTCAATTAATAAAACGGCCTTCTTCTCGGTTGGAAGAGAGAGAGCAGGATTTTTACCCTTAACCCTGACCCTCAGGTTGACGAACTCCACCACTTCTTTAGGTTCCGAATAGGAGTATACCTGTTGATGCAGGCCATGGAAGTCATTTATGATCCTCTTTATACCCTCTCTTTCCATTTTAGATACAGGTTCAATGGGGGCATTGAGTTCCCATGATTGTCCCTCATAACGTAGATCCGCAGACCAGGTTATTTCAATACTGTCCCCGGATACCTTTTCCTCAACCAACTGCCCTATGCCCTCATCCTCAATTTCTTTAAAGGCCCCTAACAACTCAGCAGGATCAATTTGATAGTCTTTTTTTGCGAATGTCCTCACATAATCATGCTGAATATCCGCCACCACAAGACCGACGGCAGAAAAGTTACCACTTATTGGGGGCACGATGACTCTGGCCATATTCAATTCCCCTGCAATGTCTGCGGCATGAAGGGCGGCGGCCCCGCCCATTGTTATCAAGGCAAATTCCCGCAAATCATAACCTCTTTCCACCGAGTTGCCGCTGATACCTTTGGCCATATTCGCATTGACAATACGTATAATACCCGCAGCCGCCTCTTCTAAGGAAACACCCATCTTGTCTGCCACATCTCTCTTGACCGCCTCCCTTGCACGGTCAGGATATAACGGCAGCTTACCTCCGAGAAAGTAATCAGGATTAAGACGTCCGAGGATCAGGTTTGCATCTGAAACCGTAGGAGATGTGCCTCCCCAACCATAGCAGGCAGGACCGGGGCTGGAACCGGCACTTTGAGGCCCCACATTTAAGACACCTCCTTCATCCACCCATGCAATACTCCCTCCGCCCGCACCGATGGTTTTTAAATCAACCATGGGGAGTTTGATGGGATAATTTGTCACACCACCCCATGTGGTGGTCTTGGGAAGGTTTTTATCAATAATGGATATATCAAAGGTCGTGCCCCCCATATCCGCGCCAACAGCCATTTCATTGCCTGTCAGGCGGCTCACAAAGGCCGCGGCAATCGCACCACCTGCCGGGCCTGAATTTATAAGATGCGCTGAATGGTCCCTGGCTACATCCGCTGTCATGGTGCCCCCGTTGCTCTGCATGATATG
>JAHIMK010000007.1 GCA_018896675.1 Nanobdellota archaeon | reverse complement strand
TAATAAAAAACCTAAAGCACAAAGTTGTGTATTTGGTTTAGGTGGAAGAGATATATTTGAAGAACAAGTTGAAAAAGTTTTTACAGAATTATTATCTGGTAAAATTCAAGCATTGAGGTACATAAAATAAAATGGACATAAAACAATTTGCAGAACTTGAAAACAATTTCATGCCTGGCCACAATAGTTGTGCAGGTTGTGGTTTTCCAGCAATAGTTAGAACTATAATGAAAGCTACTGGAAAAGATACAGTTGCATGTTTAGCTACTGGTTGTTTAGAAGTTACTTCAACCTTATGGCCGAGAAGCGCATGGAAAGTCCCTTGCATTCACAATACTTTTGAAAATGCTGCTGCAACAATCTCTGGAGTTGAAGCTGCATATAAAGCATTAAAGAAAAAAGGTAAAGTTAGAAAACAAATGAAGTTTGTAGCTTTTGCTGGCGATGGTGGGTGTTATTCTGAGGATACAGAGATATTCACAGAAAGAGGATTTATTCCAATCAAAAATATGAAATTGGGAGAAAATATTTGGTCTGTTCATCCTAAAACAAATGAACTTGAATTAACTCATATTGTTAAAATATTTAAATACAAAGTTGATGGAAAAATGGTAAGAGTTAGAAGTAGATATATTGATTTTCTAGTTACGCCAGACCATAATGTTCCAATCAAATTGAAGAACGGCTATAAATTTATAACTGCTAATGATTTATTTGCAAGGTATAAAACTCCTTTTAATAGAAGTTTTAAATGGAAAGGTAAAAGATTAAACTATTATAAAATCCCTAAAACCAAAGGAAGAAAGCCCATAAATAATTTTTCAAAATTTAAAATTGAAGATTGGTTACAGTTTTTAGGATGGTTTATCACTGAAGGAACATTATATAAATCAAAATCAGGATATCTAATAAGAATATATCAAAGTAATAAAAAGAATAGGAAAGAAATTCTGAATTTATTAAAAAGGATGAATCTTCCAGCCTTTGAGTGTAATCGCTCTGTTGATTTTCAATCTAAACAGATTTATGAATTACTTCTCAATGATTGTGGAAAATATTCTAAAGAAAGGAAAATTCCAAATTGGGTTTTAGATTTAGATAGAAGTTTATTAAAATATATCTATGAATCACTGATGAAAGGAGACGGTTCAGTTAAAAAACAAAAAAACAGAAGAATACCACACTCAAAGTTTATTACGTCTTCTCAGAAGCTAATGAATAATTTTGTAGAATTAGTCTTGAAATTGGGATGTAATTGTAATGTATCTTTTGATAAAAGAAAAATATATAGGATTGGAATAT
This sequence comes from Nanobdellota archaeon, assembly GCA_018896675.1. Classification (GTDB taxonomy): domain Archaea; phylum Nanobdellota; class Nanobdellia; order SCGC-AAA011-G17; family GW2011-AR17; genus JAHIMK01. The sequence continues at coordinate 28,724 of JAHIMK010000007.1, read as the reverse complement.
CTAAGCAACATCTTGAGCATTATATATATACAAAAAGAAACCTTTATGAAAAACAGGGAATAAAACAAGTTAAAGAGGAAAGATATAAAGGGATGGTTTATTGTCCACAGTTATATAAAAATCATACAGTTATAATAAAAAGAAATAATAAAATATCTTTAAATGGGAATTCCTACGATATTGGTTTACAAAGTTTGTCTGGTATGTTGGAAAGAGGTCATGACGTAGTTTATGTTTTGTATGATAATGAAGGCTATATGAATTGTTTATCCAGAGATTCTTTAGTAATGACTCAAGCTGGTTTGAAAAAAATAACAGATATTAAAAAAGGCGAAAAGATATATGCATTTGATTTAAAGAAACATAACCCAATATTAAAGAAATGTTCTGGTATATTTGATAATGGTATAAAGAAAGTATATGAATTAAAAACTTATCATCATTCTATTAAGGCCACATCAAATCATCCATTTTTAATTTTAAAACGAAAGGGTCGTGGAAAAACCCCTGAATTAGTTTGGAAAAAATTAGAAAATTTAAAAAAAGGAGATGAAATAATTGTATCTAAAAATAATCCTTTTATTAGTAAAAGTTTCAAATTTAAACCAATAACTATTTCTAAAAAAGGAGATTATAAAGTTAATAAAATAAATGAAATCAGATTACCTAAAGAAAGTAGCCCCAATTTAATGGAAATATTAGGATTATATGTTGGTGATGGCTGGATAAGGGAAAAGAAAGGAGAAATAGGATTTGCTTTGCCCAAAGGAACAAAAGCAAGCAATAGATTAATAGAATTATATGTAAAATTATTTGGAAAAAAATTAATTCATAAAGAAAAAAATTATATTTATGTTTATTCAGTAAATTTAGCTAGATTTATTAATTCTTTAGATTTTGGAACATCTGCTAAAACTAAAATAGTGCCTCCTTGGGTATTTACTCTTCCTAAAGAAGAAAAAGAAGCTTTTTTTAGAGGATTAATGTTATCTGATGGTTATAAAATAAGAAATAGTAATAGGTATGTTTCTGCAAGTCAGGATTTATTGAAAACTTTAAGATTATTATTACAAACTACAAACTATAGAGTTGGAAAAATCCATTTACAAAAAAAGCTTAAAGGTGAATTTTGTGTTTATAGGAGATTACTTGAAGACTCTTCTTATGGGTATATTTGTTTTAGTAAAAAAAAGAATCCTAATATTAAAAAATATTTATCTCAAATTAAACAAAGAGATTTCTTTATTGATAATGATTATTTTAGTACTGAAAAAATAAATTCTATAACTTTCATAAAAGAAGAACCCACACTAGATTTAAGGGTAGATGGTGAGCATAATTTTATAGCTGATGGAATTGTAGTCCATAACACTGGAAATCAAAGAAGCAGTGCAACACCTTTCGGAGCTGCCACAACTACTACTCCTGATGGTAAAGTTTTGCACGGAAAAGATTTGTTTAGAAAAGATATTACAAAGATAGCAGTGGCCCATAATATTCCTTATGTAGCACAATCAGCAATGCACACTTGGTCTGACTTATATGAAAAAGCAAAAAAAGCTTTTGCAGTTAAAGGCCCAGCTTTCTTGAACGTATTTTCACCATGTCCACAAAATTGGAAGTACCATTCAAGTTTAGGTGTAGAAATATCTAAGCTAGCTGTCAACAGCAATTTTTGGCCATTGTATGAAGTTGAGAATGGTGTATGGAAATTAAACTATAAGCCTGCAAATCCAGTCCCGGTTGAAAAGTTCTTGAAACCTCAAAAACGGTTCAGCCATTTGTTTGAAAAAGGCAATGAAAAGATGATCCCAATCATACAAGACCATATTGATGAAGAATGGAAAAAGCTGAATTTTTTGTGTAAAGAGAATTTTGCCTAAAAGTTTATAAATCTTAATTTAATTCTATTCTCTGGGTGATAATAAATGATAAATCCAACATCATTAGGCTTAAAGAGACGTGACTTAGTTTACCAAGATAGTAAGTTGTTATTGGCTAACTTTGCTTTAACAGAACAAAAGGCAGATTTAGAAAAGACAAAAGGAAATACTAAAGGTCCAATTGGAGATTATTTCAGGATTAAAACAAATATTAAAACTGAAAATAAAGATGGAAAAGAATCTCCTATGAATGAATTTTATAGGACAGGTAATAAAAAACTTTTAATGTTTGATTTTAATTGGTGGCCATTAACAAAAATGGAAGGTCAACAAGAAGATTTTAATGAAGTTTTTATTTATCAATTAAAAGGTTGTAATGTTAATTGTAACTTTTGTTTTGTTGATAGGTTTAATAATAATGGTGCAGAAAGTCATGGAGCAAAATTCTTTTCAGTTGAAGAGTTAGTTGATAGTTTTGCAGAAACAAGAAAACAAAAAAAGCAAGAAGGCATTAAACTAAATGTTTTAAGGCCAAGCGGTGGCGAACCTAGCTTAGTTCCAGAACAATGGTTGGCAATTCTTCAAGAGTTAGACAAAAGAGGTTTATCTAGTGAAGTTTATTTGCAATCAGATACTAATTTGACAACAGGCCATATGTTAGAACAATTAATGGACAAAGGAGAATTAGACAAATGTATTTTAAATAAGATTGCTGAGTATGATAATTTCGGATTATTGTCTTGTTTTAAAGGAACAGATCCAGAAAGATTTACAGAAAATACACAATGTAATCCAAAGTTTTTTGAAGAACAATTTTATTCATATAATCTGTTTGCAAATGCAGGAATTGCTATTTATCCGCACATAGTAAATCCAAATTCTAAATCATTAGAAATGTTTGCAGACATGTTTGCAGCAGACCATGGGGAAGAAGCATATAAATTACTTCATCTATTTAGCATAGGCCCTTATGGTCCGGTAAAATCAAGATTAGAAAGAAGAGGTGAAATGTATGCTCTAGCTAAAATGCAAGAATGGAGAGAAAACTATGTTGCAGGTGAAGAAGTATTAGAAAATTTATTACAAAATAAATTTGGCATAGCATATAAAGATGCACACAGACCAGATATTGTGGAACAAATGTTCCGCTAATCTTTTTTTTCAGAAAATTTATAAACTATAAAATAAGAAATCAATAATATGGTAAAAAACCAAATTAAAACAGTAGTATTGTTAGCATTACTTACAGCCTTATTACTTTGGATTGGAAGCTTTTGGGGCAATCAAGGAATTATAATAGGGTTAGCATTCGCATTAATAATTAATTTTGGAAGTTATTTCTTTTCAGACAAAATAGTTTTAAGAATGTACGGAGCTAAAGAAGTCAAGAGAGAAAATGCTCCTGAACTTTATGACATTGTAAAAGAAGTGTCACAATATGCAAATATTCCTATGCCTAAAGTTTACATAATTCATAAACAAAATCCTAACGCTTTTGCTACTGGCAGAAATCCTAAGCATGCAGCAATAGCTTGTACAACAGGCATTTTAGATTTGTTGTCAAAAGATGAATTAAAAGGGGTTGTTGCACATGAGTTAGCACATATTAAAAATAGGGATATATTAATCGCAACTATTGCAGCAACTATTGCAGGAGTAATATCTTATGTAGCAATGATAGCAAGATGGGGTGCAATGTTTGGCGGCTTCGGAAGAGATAGAAATAATGGCAACATTATCCAATTTGTAGTGTTAGCAATAATTACACCAATAATTGCAATGATAATTCAGTTTGCAATTTCTAGATCAAGGGAATATTTGGCAGATGAAACAGGTTCAAAATTTATACATAACTCTGCACCTTTAGCAAAAGCTCTGGAAAAATTAGAAACAGGAGCAAAATATCATCCAATGAAAGGGGGCAATAATGCCACGGCTTCTTTGTTTATAGTAAATCCTTTCAAAGGAAGCAGTTTGTTCACATTGTTTAGCACGCATCCAGCAACAGCAGAAAGAATAAAAAGATTAAAATCTATGAAAATCTATACATGAAAAAGAAATTAAAAGAAATATTTGAACCAACATTTCCTAAAATTATTTTATACACTTTCTTAGCATTCATAGTTCCAACTTTCATTAAAGTATGTTCTGAAACTGGTTGTGAATGGCAGTTCAGGTATTTAGCTGGCTATAGGTTAGTTTTTGGCAATGAATTTGGCATGTTAACATTTGGAATGCAGATGTTAATGTTTGTAATAGCATACTTATTTTCAGCATTAACTATATCATTATTTAACGCTTTAAAGAAAAGACAAAGGTTATAAATGGATTTTTGGTTAATTTTCTTATGCACATTTTAGCATTTACAGATACTCATGGAAATAAAAGGGCTTTTGAGATGTTATTACAAAAGTCTAAAAAAGCAGACATATTAGTTTGTGCTGGAGATATTTCTGATTGGGGAGAAGGAATTGAACAAGAAATAAAATTATTTGAAAAATTGGGAAAGCCTTTATTAATAGTTCCGGGAAATCATGAAGGGGATAATGCTTTAAGGCAGATTTGTAAAAAATATGATTTTTGTTATTACATACATAAGGCTAGCTATGAAATGGAAAATTTTGTTTTCTTTGGTTTTGGGGACGGTGGTTTTTCAGAAAGGGATTTAGAATTTGAAAAGATTGCAGAAAAATTTAAGAAAACTATTGAAGAAGGCAAAGAAATAATTTTAGTAACACATGGTCCGCCTTATGGTACTAAAGTAGATATAATACCTGGCTTAGGACACAGAGGTTCTAAATCTTTGACAGAATTTATCAAGGAATTTAAACCCTTGTTGCATATTTGCGGACACTTCCATGATAACAATGGTAAAAGGGACATGATTGGAAAAACAGTAGTTATTAATCCCGGTCCATTAGGACAATTAATTAAAGTTTAATTTTCTATATTTATCTTCTTTCATTAAAAGAACCACTCTTGAATTTTCTTTTTCATCAACAATTTTATAATTAGTTAATTTAGCAATCTCTTTAGCAAACTCTTTAATTTCTTCATGCCTAGGCATGTTTTCATAAATCATCCTGTACTGAGCATAACCAACAGGCATGCCAGCTTTAAGTTCTACAAACATTGGTTGCACTTTAGAAACTTCTTCAGCATATCCTTTAGCATTATGCATGTTGAGATATTTTACTAAAGTTAATCTTATTGTTGATCTTTGAAATTTTTTTAGTAATTGTAAAGCTTTTTGTAATCGTTCCCAACCATCTTTTACTAAAGGCCTACAAACTTTCAAATAAGTTTCTTTATCTGGTGCAGCTAATGTAATATAAAGCTGTGTTGGTTGATGTTGTAATAATTTTTCTAACATATCAGGCATTAAACCATTAGTTACTAAAAAAGAAGTCATCTTTCTTTCATGAATTAAATCAATAAGTTCTGGAAGTTTAGGATACATTGTTGCATCTCCAGCCAAAGACAAAGCAATATGTTTTGGTTCCATAGATTCATTAAACAATTTATTTGTAACTTTATCATTTCCTTTAAAACCTTGCAGAAACTCTTTATGTTCTTTAATTAAGCCATCAAGTATTATTTTAGGTTCATCAGGATTCTCTATAACTTTAGCATCAGTATATTCTAAACAACGCCAGCAGAATTGGCAATTATGTAAACAATTAAACAGGGAAACACTTGATTGAATACATCTATGGCTTTGAATCCCATAAAAAGTATTTTTATAACAAACATCCTCTCCACATAATGACCTTTTGCACCATAAGCAAACTTTTATCGCACTATGTTTACCAACTATTCGATATCCTTGTTTTTCTAAATCTTGGATTTGTTTGTTTTTCATAAGCTCAGAAAAAAGTATTTGTTTATTAAATTAATGGTTTAGAAATGTATTTAAACATTCTAAGCTTAAATAGGGCTATGTGGAAAATAATAATATTATTTTTTTCAAAGGAATTCTAAAATTGAGGAGGTGAAAATATGTCTTGCGGTAAATGTGCTAAAAAGAAACCAGTAAAAAAGGTAACAAAAAAAGTAACAAAGAAAAAGAAAAAATAAATTAATTTTTATCTTTTTTTCTTTTTTGTAGCCGGTTTTTTCTTTACGACTTTTTTCTTAGGAGCTTTCTTTTTTTTGCTTCCAGGTTTAGCCATTTTTGTCATAGATGCATTCATATCTTTATCAACAAAATATAGCCATCCACTTTCTCTTTTAATTCCGCATTTATGGCATACTACTTGTTTAGGCTTGGCTTTTTTCTTTCCACCGCCTCTAGACATTTGAGCTTTAGCCATATTTCCGTTCTTATCTACAAAATAGAGAAATCCACTTTCTCTTTTCATACCAGGATGTTTACAAACAACTTTTCCCATTATTCTTTCACCTCAGTTTTTATTAAAAATCTTTAAATAATTTTTAAGCAAATAAGTATATAAACTTTTAGGTTTTATCCTCGACAGGCATGAGGCCGTAGTGTAGCTTGGAACATCACTCCAGCCCGGGGTGCTGGCAACCGGGGTTCGAATCCTCGCGGCCTCATTAAAAATCATTAAGACCTTTTTGAGCTTTAGGCTCTTTGATAGTTCCATAAACTCCGTCGTAGCCAGCCTCGAAATTTACTTTTCCCTTCCTGACATTAAGAATAAGTTTAGCAATTTTTGGATCTGTTATAGATTTTAAATCTTCAAAAGAAACATTCATTAAAACATTAATCTCATTGTTAAAACGATTAAGAATTTTATTATATTCATCCCAGACAGCTTTAGTACTAACACCTTTCTTGGTAACAGTAGAAATTATTTCAGATAAAGGTATTAAATGATAAACTTCTTTAGCATTTTTAGGTTTATAACCTTTAGGTCTATCAGCCAATTCTTCAACCCTATGCAACACTCCTATCGTTAACGGCTTATTACATTTGGGACAAATATTCTTTGATTTGAGAGCATCTTTCGGCTCTAAACTAACATTACAACTTCTGTGCCCATCTAAATGATATTTCCCGTAAGCAGGATCAACTTCAATAGTTCCTCTTAAACCTTGTTTAGTTCTAATAGCTTTTATCAAATTTTTATAATCTTCATTAATATCAAACAAAGTGGCTTCCCTACCAATCCGCCAAGGCCAAAAACTGTGCAAATCTGAAAAACTAACTAAACTATACCTATCTAATTGTGATAACCGCCAGTTCATTTCTGGGTCACTGGACAAACCAGTTTCAATTGCATGAATATTTTTTTCTTGATCTTGAAAAGCTTCTTTCATGCTGTTAAAATAAGAATTATTCCCTAAAACACCAAAATAAGGAGTCCAAATATGTGCAGGTATAATCTCTATATCTTTAGAAATCTCTTTTAACATTTCAACAAATTCTGGGCAGGGAATCTTGAATATTGGTCTGCCATCATAATCTATTCTGCCTCTTTTCAAGAAAGCTTCAGTAATCTGGTCAACAATTTCTAATGAAGGTGCAAAAATTAAATTATGTACTCTTCTTCCTTTTCCGTCTTGAGTATAAATTAAAGAAATTTCTGTTTGTAACATAAATGGAAAACCCGATTTGCTTTTTAAGAAACCAGTATGGTCTTCAATAAGATTTTCTTTTAGATGTTTAATCCAACCAGGATGCGTAAAGTCGCCAGTACCTAACAAATCCATACCTTTAATCTTAGCCCATTTTTCTAAATTATCTAAAGTTAATTCTTTACTACAAGCTCTAGAATATTTTCCATGTATGTGCAAATCTGCTATCATTTTAACAAACAAAAATAAAGAACTTAATAAGTTTTACTTAAGCATTATCTATAGAAATCTTCAAACTCTTAATTTCAAAGTTTTCCTTAGGAACAATCTTAATGAAATTTGCACCATTATCTACCATTTTTGTAATATCTTTGACATACTCTTTTTTGTTAGTATCAAAACTGAACTGTGAATCTTGTACAAATAATGTAGCTTTATTCCTGCCTTCACTGAAAGTCATTCTTAGATTTAATTTTTTAGCGCCAGATTCTAATTCGGCGAATTCATCACTATCAATATCAAATACATATTTTGGATAAGTACTTTTAGTCAACTCTGAAACAATTCTTACTTGTTCTAAACTATAATCTCCTTTATCAATTTTAAAGCTTAACAAATTTCTACCATCTTTATTTAAATCTTCTTCTTCCAATGGCAATATTATTTCATCATTATACTCACAGAACACAGCATCTTTTGATTGTAATCGACCATTCAATTTAATATCTAAGCTTCCCCTTTCATCTAAGCTATTACAACTTAAGATATAATGTAATTTAACATTCTTTACTTTTTGATTTTCTTCCATATCTACAAAGAAGAATCTTTCAGTTTCTTTCTTTGTTTTTGAATGAACTTTGATTAAGCTTACATCTTCTAATAAATAATAATTAGTCTTATAAAATTCGGTAACTCCAGGTAAGTTTAATGAAAACTCTAATTTGTTATTAGTTTTCAAATACTGAGTAGGAAGAGTAATAGGCAATTGGTCTCCTGTTAAAAATCCTTGATATACAATATTATCATTTAATCTTATAGTTAATCTTCCTTGGGAATCAGAAACTAACATAAATAGTTTTAATTCTTTTAATGTATCAATATCATCTATTGTGAATAATATAGTTCTATAACTATCTTTTAACAAATTCCTAGCAATTCTTAAACCTTTAACCAAACTTGTAGTTTCAGCATTATCTCTTGAATACAAGTGGATAGGTTCAATTTTTGCAGTTTGAATATTTTTTGAATAAGAAAACACATTTCCTGGAGATTCTGAAAGTATTACTTTAGCGCCAACAGGCAATCCTGGCAATGTTATGCTGGTTTCGTTCAATAATTCATCTCTTTCAGCAGGTGGTAGTAAAATAACGTAAATAACGATAAACATAGCAATAAGAATGACTAATACGGATATTTCTATACCTCCTTGTCCCTGCTTTTGCCTTTTAAATAACATATAATAAAAAAATAACATATATATATTTAAACCTTTCCTGTAAAGGTATGAAAGTTATATTCAAAAATTTTAAGGCCGGAGAACTAAAGGTTAAGATAGATAGTCAAGATGATCTCTGGAGTTTAAGTCAGATTATAGAACCTACAGATATGGTATCTGGAAAAACTTTAAGAAAAATTAAGAAAGGAGATTCTGAAGCTAAAACTACAATAGTTAAGAAACCTGTAACTTTAAGCTTAGAAGTAGAGAAAATAGATTTTCATCCTTATTCTGCTAATTTAAGAGTTTCTGGTATTGTTAAGGAAGGTCCTGAAGATGTACCACATGGTTCACACCATACCTTTGATGTTGAAGAAGGCACGATTATTAAGATTACTAAAAATCATTGGTATAAGTATCAAATTGATAAAGTGGAAGAAGCAATTAAGCAAAAGGACATAGGGATTTTAATTTGTATCATGGATAGAGAAGAGGCAGGTTTTGCTTTATTGAAACAATATGGTTATGAATGGTTGAGCAGTTTTAAGGGTGATGTTAATAAAAAAGGTTTGGAAGATAAAAAAGAACCAACATTTTATGCAGACATTTCAAAACAGATTGATGAATATGTTAAAAGATACAAAATTGAACAAGTGATAGTTGCTTCCCCTGCATTTTGGAAAGAGGATCTTATGAAAGTCTTGAAGAAAAAATATTCTAATTTGATTAAGAAGATAACATTAGCTACATGTTGTGAAACTGGCAGGGATGGAATAACCGAAGTTTTGAAAAGAGATGAAGTCAAGACAGTTTTACAGCAACAAAGAATGGCTAAAGAGATAGAATTAGTTGACAGGTTATTGTCAGAAATTTCTAAGGATGAATTGGCAGTTTATGGATTTGCACAAGTTCGCATGGCTGCTGAAACTGGCGCAGTAGATACTTTGTTAGTAACAGATAATTTGATTAAATATTATCGGCAAAAAAATATTTTTGCTGAATTAGATTCTGTTATGAAAATTGTTGATAAATCCAAGGGAAAGATTGTTATAGTTTCTTCAGAACATGATGGCGGCAAAGAATTAGATGGATTAGGGGGCATTGGTGCCATCTTAAGATACAAAATTAATTATTGACTTTTTCTTCTAATTTTTCAGAATTTAATTTGCCTTTTTTGTAAAGTTCTTGCGCTTCTTCAAAAGGAAGATATTTGCTTGGAGTAAAATAAACATTAGATAAAGGTTGGTTTGTGGTATGCATAATATTTAAAGGGCAGACAGATAAATGATGAATCTTGCTAATATCTTTTTTCTCTCCAGTACCTAAAAAATATAGCTCTTCATACATTTCACATTGTCCAGTATGGTAAACTTTTTTAGTTAATGGATTGTATAAAATAATTCCTTCAAAAATAGGTTCTTGGCAGTAAGGGTTCCCGCATCTAAGTAAGGGTTTTTTTACGGGAATATCTTCTAAATCTTTATCCTTAAGTCCCATATTTAATAATTTTAAAAGATTAGATAAACCTAAACTTAAAAATTCTTGTAATTTTGGCCATTTCATTTTTTCTTAACGAGTTTTGCCTTTTTAATTATAAATCTTCCTGTATTTTCTGAAAACATTTTTATTTCTGAACTTTTAATGAATAATTTTGATTTGAAAAAAGGAGCATTTAAAACTAAACTTTCAAATTCTCCTCCCTCGCCTGCGATATTTAGTCCATTTTTTTTATTTAATTTAACTAATTCGTTAACATCCTCTTCTGTGATAATTCTGCCTAGCCAATGTTTATCTAACCCATCGGCAGCAATACTACTAAATATAAATTCAAAACCTTCATTAATAATTTCTCTCATTGCACTTTCCTGATTCTTATGCCATAAAGGAGCGAAAACTTTTAAACCAGCCTCATCACAAACTTTTTCAATCCTTTCACGTTGATAATTAGAAAATAAGGCGCCAGTTACAATACCATCAATTTTATATTTTTTCTTGGCTTTTTCCAATGCTATCCTTAAATCTTTTAATTCTTCTTCTTTTTCACCAAGAGTAATTTGTGTAATTATAGGTATGCTCATCGCTTTTGCTTGTAATTTAGTTAAATGAATATTTGGAGTATGATACATGTAAGAATCTTGGTTTTTGCTTTTCAATGTAATCAAACAATTAACCGAGTAATTTCTTTTCTGCATCACATATAATGCATAAGAACTGTCTTTTCCTGAACTAAATAAAGCTCCTAATCGTAAATTGTGCTCGGGATAGATACTTCTCAAATAATCTGATTTGTATTTGAAACCATGTTTCTTTGATAATTTTGAAATTGCCTTGTCAAACTTGCTACCATATTGCGCAGCTTTTTTCTTTCTGTTAGCTAGCTCTTTGTCTAACCCATAACCTAAAGCTATTTCTCTTAATATCCATTTTTCAACACCATTTTTTATTTTATATTGAGAAGGGATTCTTAAAGCATAAGCAATTAATTTTTTATCCAAGAATGGAACCCTTAATTCTAAATTACTGTTCATAGTTATTATATCATCTCTATAAGTGTCCCTTTCATACAAAAACCTTAAACCAGATATACACTCTTGGTTAACATCTTGTGATTTCCTATGCCTTTCATAACCTGCAAAGATTTCTTCACTACCTAATCCTGAGAAAATAACCTTTACTTTATCTTTTTGAGCCATAGCACATGCAACATGGAAAGTTAATGCAACTCCTACTTTTGTAACATTAGAAGTTTCAATTAAAGGAACAACTTGTTTTAAATATTCTTCACATTCTTCTAAACTAATAACTTTGGTTTTCAAATTAAAACCAAGAAGTTCCGCAGACTTTTTTGCATAAATTAAATCTTCAGCTTCTTCATCAACAGCTGCAGTATAACAAGTAAAATCTATGCCTTTTCGTTTCATTATTAAAGCAATCATTACAGAATCCAAACCGCCGGAAAATAATAATCCTATTTTTTGTTCAGGCACTCTCTTTTTAATAGCTTCTTCTAAAAGATTTGTGACAGTATGTTTTATTTTTGTTAAAGAATCATTTAATACAGGCTTAACGTCAAAAAATTCTCTTTGCTTAAATTCAAGTTTATCATTAAAGATATCATAAATCATAATTTGTCTAGGATTAAGTTCAGCTATATCTAAAAATCCTGATGCTGTTAATGCTTTTTTTTCTGAAGCAAATGAAAATCCATGGCTATGCGAGTACCATAAAGGCTTAACGCCAATTAGATCTCTGGCAAAAATAGCCCTATCATTGTCCCACAAAGCAAAAGCATAAACTCCATCTAATTGTTTTAATGCTTCATTAACATCATCCAAATATTTTAACAATAATTTGAATAGTAGTTCAGCATCATTCTCGGCTTTTATTTTATGTTTTTTAGCTAATTCTTCCCAATTATAAATTTCACAGTTAGCTATGAATTTTTTATCCTTTTCAAAAAAAGGCTGTTTAACTGTGTTAACAATTGAATGTAACCTATGCCCTATAACATTTTTATAAGACTTTATTCTTGTGCTTAAATTGCTATAATCATTCTCACTGCTTATACCAAAACCATCTACTCCTCTATTTTTAAGAATATTTAAGCCCTTAGCTACAATTTTTCTAGCATCTTCATTATTAAATGAACCTATGATTCCACACATATTATACCTTCAGATAGTTTTATTTAAATAATTATGCCCAGTAAGCTTTCCATGCAAATTTTAATAATTTTGGTTTTGCAAGCATTAATTTCAGAATAAATTTTGAAGGAAAGTCTCTATCATGCGTTTCAATAATTTCTTTTGGTTTTCCTGTGCTAAAAATATTAACTAACTCATTATAATCTTTATTATTGAATTTGTCCATAGCTTTTCTTATTTTTAAACCTATAACTAAATCTTTTTTGATTATTTTGTTACATTTTTTTTCATAATTTTCTAAATATTTAATTTCTCTTGCAGCTAATAATCCAGGAACTATTCCTCCAAAAGTTGTTGGCTTGACTTGAGTTGCAGCATCTCCAACTAATAAAACATTTTTGTTCCTTAATTTTTGTTTTGGATTATAAAGTGGAATTAAGCCACCTTGATGTTCTAAAATTTTGGCATTATTTTCTCTGACGAGTTTTTGTAATAAGTTGTTAGAATGTTCATAAGATACTACTCCTAATCTAGAGATTTTTTCAGATTCAGGTACAGACCATGAAAAACATCCATTGCCTAAATATATATCCATTATTTTTTGATCTTCAATTTTCATTTCTGCTCTAACTTGACTACCAATTAATAATTTTCTATTTGTGAACAAACTAGAACATTTTGCAACTTGAGAATTAGGGCCGTCAGCACCAATTAACCATTCAGGTTTTATTATTTCATTATTGATTTTTGCTTTACCATTAGAAAAATTTTCAAACTTATGTTTAAGAAAGATTTTTACACCCTGACTTTGCGCTAATTCTGCTAGATTTTTATCGAATATAGCCCTATCAATGACAATATTTTCTTTTTTCATGTCAATGTCTATATATTTACCATTAGGTGCATGAAGTCTTGCTACTGAAATTTTGTTTAGAATGTAATCATTGTCAATATGTACTAGCTTAGAAGCTTGGCTAGTCAATAATCCAGTACATTGTATAGGTTTTCCTATAATTCCTTTGCTATCATAGATATTAACTTTATATCCTTCTAAAGCCAATTTATATGCCGAATAACAGCCTATTGGGCCTGCTCCTATTATGCTAATCATATCTTGCAATATTAAATTTTTCTTTATAAAGTTAGTGAATTTAGTTTATTTTGCTTGATTCCATAAAATTTCAAATAATTTCCTTTGATCTTCTGCTAAATTTTTCTCCCAAGTTAAAATTCCAATTAATTCATTTTTAACTAATCTTATTATTGCAAATTTATCTCCATAAATAAATGTAGCTGAATTTATATCCATGTTTTCGATAGCTTTTGTTTTACGAAATTCATTTTTATCCTTTTTTTTCACTTCTTTTGTTTTAGGTGATTCTTCTTGAATTACTCTAGTAAAAATTCTTTCTTCTTTTCTTCTGATAATATAATTAGGAAAATAATAATTTAAAACTTCAAATATTTTAGATGTAGAAATCACTTCTACTTCTTTTTTTGTTAATAAAATGTCCTCAAAAATCGTTTTAATTCCTTCATGACCTTCATAGACTTCAACTATTGGCTTTTTTATGACTCTTTCTTCTATAACTTTTAGTTTATCTAAAACAGAATTTAATTTTGCTTTTTTTTCTTCTAATTGTGCTATTAGTTTCATAGGTCCTACAACTTCAAAATGAGTTGTATTATTTTTAATCAATTTAGAAGCTATTCCTTTTTCTACAAGCAATTTAAGAATATCATATGTTGTTGATCTGTTTATTATAGATTTATTGGCAATTTCATTACCTGTTGCTGTCCCTAATTCAAGACATGCTAGATAAATCTTTATTTCTTTTGGTGAAAATCCGAATGATTGTAGGGCTTCCTCAATAGTTATATCCATTATATTGTTTTAAGATTATTTTTTATTTAAATCTGTCGGTTTTTTTAATCAACAAAAATTTTAAAATTGAAGTTCTTTACTAATTTGATGGAAAAAGAGGAGCTAATTTTTATTGCAGGGCCTTGCGCAGTTGAATCTGAAAAAAAGCTTTTAGATATTGCGAGAGAATTAAAGAATATTGGAGTTACACACCTTCGTGGAGGAGCATTTAAGCCAAGAACTTCACCAGATTCTTTTCAAGGTTTAGGAGAAAAAGGTCTAAAATATTTGCATACTGTAAAGAAAAAAACAGGATTAAAAATAGTTAGTGAGATTTTAGATATAGGTCATGCTAATTTATTTAAAAAATATAAAATAGATATCCTCCAAATTGGAGCTAGAAATATGGATAACTATGAACTTTTAAAAGGAATAGCAAATAAATTTTCAGATACACCTGTTCTTCTTAAAAGAGGCTTTCATGCAAAGAAGAAAGAATTTATTGGTGCAATTAACTACTTAAGAAGATATGGTCATAACGCAGAAATTATTGCTTGCGAAAGAGGAATTAGGTCTTTTTCAAATGGTGATTATGATAGATTTACATTAGATGTTAGTTTTATTTCAGACCTAAAAAAAGATAAGACCTTTAATTATAGGGTTTTTGTTGATCCAAGTCATGCAGCAGGAAGAGCAGACATTGTAGAAAATTTAGCTTATTCAGGAGTTTCATGTGGTGCTGACGGATTGATAATTGAGGTAAAAAAAGAAGCTTGTGATACTCCTCTTTGTGATTCTAACCAAGCAATAACAATAAAAAAATTGAGAGAAATAGTTGATAATTGTAAAAAAATAAGAAGTGTGCTTTCAGAAAAAGATAATGAAATAAAAGTCAAGGGAGGAAAAAATGAAATTTTTTTTAGATAGTGCAGATTTAGAAGAAATAAAAGAAATAAATTCTTATGGACTTCTAGATGGAGTTACAACAAATCCAACTTTAATTAAAAGAGCTGTTGAAAAATATGGAAAGATAGATTTAGAAGCTTATATTAAAAAAATTTTAAAAATTTGTAGAAGTAAACCTGTTAGTTTGGAGATAATTGGAATGAGTTACGGCGAAATAATTAAAGAGGCAAGGCATCTTTACAAAAAGTTTAATTCCGTTGCAAAAAATGTTATAATAAAAGTACCAATAAATGTTTCAGAAAATAAAAGAAGAGGAGATTCTTTTCAGGCAATAAAGGCAATCCAAGAGCTATCCAAAGAAGGAATCCCAATTAATTGTACTCTTATTTTTACTCCGGAACAAGCGATTCTTTCTGCAAAAGCTGGAGCCTTTTATGCTAGCCCCTACATAGGGAGAGTGGATGATTACCTAAAAGAAAAAAATCTTCTGCAAGATTTTGGGGTAAAATCTGGAATAAATGCCATTAATAAAATCTCTGAAATTTTTAGAAGGGAAAAAGTAAAAACGGAAATTCTTGCGGCAAGTATTAGAAATAGACAACATGTAAGAGAAGCTTTTTTGAATGGAGCCCACATTGTTACCTTACCTTTTAAGGTGTTTAAAGAAATGTTAGAACATCCAAAAACTTTTGAAGGAATAAAAATATTCAAAAGAGATACAGTTTTGGAGTATAGAAAATTATTTGATTAATTTTCCTAAAATTTTAAGTAAGTTTTTTCAATTTTTCATGATACTTAAAAATTTTTGACAATGAAAGAATTTTCGCTTTTGTGTGTTTCTCGCTTAAATTAGACCAATCGTTATCATTGCCAAGTCTTTTCCAAACCTCTTTTTTTGAAATTCCAATTTTCTTAAACATTTCAGTCAAAGGATTTATTTGAGATATATCTGTTGCATTTAATATTGGTGGTCTAAAATCTGGAGAATAAACCTCTGCAACAATTCCATATATTTCTGGATTTTTCCTTCCTTTATTTGCATAAAATTCTGATAACCTAACTTTTGCAAAATTTTCCTTTGTTTTAAATTCTTTTTTAATTTTATTTGAAAGAGTTACTATTAAAACATCAATTACATTCTTTCTTATAGAATATCCTTTTTTTCTAAACTCTTTTCCAATTGGATTTCCCTTTTTTATTTCTTTGTTTATTTTTTCAAGTTCATTTGAGAATTTTTTATTGTCAAAAAAAGTAATAGCATAAGTTCTTGAAATCCCTTTTTTATCAATCAAATGAGAAATTCTGATATTATTATCATGTTTTATAACTTTAGAAGAAATTTTCCCATACCTCTCTTCAAGCACATCTGTGTGAAGTCTATTAATTATTGGGAAGTGTTCCATATCTAAACATAAAAAAGAAGAATATAAAAATTTATCTATCTGCGTGCATAGTTTATCTATTTTTTATTTAAATCTGTCGGTTTTTTTAATCAACAAAAATTTATATATCTATTATGTTACTACTTAATGAGGACAAATAACTAGAGTTAAAACCTGGGGAGGCAAAAAATGGAAAAAAATAAAACATTGGAAACAAAAGTCACGGATCAAGATGTTGATTTTTACAAACATGCAGATTATAGTAATTACTTAAAATGGTATAAACAAGGACATCAAGATTTTTTAGAATCTAATGGGCTAAGTTTTCAAGAAATGCAAGAAAATTACGGTGTTAAAACATTTGTTCGTCATGCTGATGTTGAATATTTAGGGCAATTATTTGAGGGAAATAATATTAGTATTAATACATCTGTTGACAAAATAGGTACAACTAGTATGAGATATAATCAATTAATTACTTGTGAAGAGAAGGTTGTATCTAAAGCAAAAATTACAGTAGTATTTACAGATAAATACAATAAACCTACTAAAGTGCCAGATGAAATAAGGCAATTACTTTCTTAATAATTTTATTTTTTAATATTTAGAAAGATTAATTAAATGTTTTAGGTATAAGAATACCATGGCAATCGTTCCTGAAATCAAACAAAGACATAGCATTAGGCAATACAAGAGCAAGAAAGTTCCTGAAAAATTAATTAATGAGCTACTAAAAGCAGCAATGTTTGCACCCTCTGCAAAAAACCAAAGATGCTGGGAATTTATTGTAACAGATAACACAAAGCAGTTGCTAGACTTAACACCTTATACTTTACCTTTGAAAACAGCACCACATGCAATTATTGTTATAGGAGATAAAAACAAATCAAATCATTGGATAGAAGATTGCTCTGCAGCTGTAGAAAACATTTTATTGCAAGCCACTAAATTAGGATTAGGAACTTGTTGGGTAAACATGTATAAGAGTGGTGATGAAAAGTTAAGAAAAATAATGAGTATACCAAATAATTTTGAAATTTTATGTGCAATCTCAGTAGGTTATCCTGATAGGAAAAAATCAGACCATTTAGATAAAGAATTTGAAAAACAAAAAATTCATTATGAAAAGTTCTAATAGAACATTTTTTAAATTTAGTTACCTATAGAAAATATAATGCTTGCAGATATATTGTTGATAGTTGTTGCATTAATAGCATTATTAATTGCTTCAATATCAGACATAAAAACTAAAGAGGTGCCAGACTTTGTAAGTTTTGGATTGATAGCTGTAGCATTAGCAATTAGATTATTATATTCTTTAATCTTTTCAGAATGGTCTTACTTTCTTTATGGATTGTTAGGATTTGGAGCAATGTTTGCTTTTGGTTCATTAATTTACTATACAAAACAATGGGGCGGTGGCGATGCCAAGCTATTAATGGGTTTAGGTGCAGCTTTTGCAACAACTCCTTTTTATTTAGAAACTTCAAATATTCCTTTCTTAATTCATATGTTAACTAATTTGTTTATCGTAGGAGCAGTATTTGGATTGATTAGTGCATTTGTATTATATCTAAAAAATAGAGAGGCAACAAATAAAGAATTCAAAAAAATTCTAATTAAAGCTAAAAATAAAATATTTATTTTTCTAATAGTTTTATTACTTATGTTAATTATTTCAATTTTCTTACAAGGAATTTATAAAATAGCTACAATTGTTTTAATAGGTAGTATTTTTATTTACTTACTTTTATTTTTCTTTATCAAAGCAATAGAAAAAATTGGAATGTTTAAAATGATTCCAGTAAATAAATTGACTGAAGGGGATTGGGTTGCAGAAAATATCAAAATAAAAAACAAATTAATTTATAGTAAAAAAAGCTTAGGTATTGAAAAATATCAAATAGATCAATTAAAGAAAGCAAAGATAAAAAAAGTCTTAGTTAAAGAAGGAATGGCTTTTGTACCTTCTATAGCAGTAGGTGTTATCCTAACATTAATGATAGGAAATATATGGATATGGCTAGTCTAACATAGAAAGATATAAAAAAGACTAATCCTTTTACATAAGCATGGAAATCATTCTTAATAAAAAACCTAAAAGCCCTACAATCATAGAGGGATTCCCAGGATTGGGGCTTATTGCAACAATAAGCACAGAATTTTTAATAAAACACCTTAACGCTAAATCAATAGGCCATATTTGGTCCAAAGAACTTATGCCTATTGCAGCAGTGCATGAAAACAAGATAGTTCAGCCATTAGAGATTTATTTTGCTGAAAAGGAAAATATAGTGATTGTTCATGCTTTAAGTGATGTTAGAGGATTAGAATGGGACATTTCTGAAACATTAAAGAAACTTTATACTATGCTTAAAGCTAAGGAAATGATAACTATAGAAGGAATCTTGTCAAGCTCTCCAACGAATGGAGTATTTTTCTATGCTAGTAATCATAGTAAAAAGAAAAAGCTTGAATCAATCAGCTTAACACCTTTAAAAGAAGGAATTATTATGGGAGTTACAGCCGGATTAGTTCTAAAACCTAAAAGTATGAATATGACAGGCATATTTGTTGAAACTCAAAGCAAACTACCTGATAGTAAATCTGCAGCTAAAGTTGTTGAAGTTTTAGATAATTATTTAGACTTAAAAGTCGATTCTAAACCTTTATTGGCGGCTGCTGAACAATTTGAGCAAAAACTAAAAGCTTTATTAGATCAAACAAAGAAAACAAAGGATCATAAGAAAGCTAGAGAGTTAGATTACTTAGGATAATTGTTTAGAAAAAGATATAAACTGAATTTGTATAGGCAAATCTATGGATTTTCCCTTAATCAATAAATCTTGGAAAAAAGGAATGAATACTTTTGATATTATTTTTCCTAATAAAAAGTTTGGTGGCTCATATAATTTGGGAGTTTTGATAATTTATAACTTAATCAATAATTTTCCAAATTGGATTTGTAATAGGATATTTTTAGATGAAGGTAAAATAACAAGCAAAATTTTAGGCTTTACGTTTCAATACGAATTAGATTATCATAATTTCTTTAAACTTTTAGAAAAAAATAATATTCCTAAAAACAAAAATGAAAGAGAGCAAATAATTTTAGCAGGCGGACCTTATGTTAATGCAAATCAAAAAGCATTACAAGATTATATTGATTTATTTGTCTTGGGAGATTCTGAAGAAATAATGCCTCAATTGTTAAAAGCTTATGAAGAAAGAAAAGACAAGCAATCTTTTTTAAAATCGGTATCTAAGATTGAAGGAGTATTTGTTCCTGGAATAACAAAAGAAGTAAAATATGCATGTGTTGAAGATTTAGATAAACTTCCTTATCCGTTATACCAACCTTTACCAGAAAAGATTTCAAAAGAATATGTATTTGGAAAAGCTTTCATATTAGAAGTTGAAAGAGGCTGCCCTTTCAGGTGCAAATTTTGTCCTATGCCCTTGAGAAGAAAAGTAAAGCATAGAAGTTTAGAAAATATCAAGAAAATAATTGTTGAAGGAATTAAAATAAATAAAAGAAAGAAGGTAGTTATTTACACGCCTTCTTTTGCACATCCTCAAAGAAAAGAAATTTTAAAATATTTGTTAAGTAAAAATTTAGAATTTTCAGTGCCATCAATAAGAATGGAAATTGTAGATAAGGAATTAATGAATTTGATTAAAAAAGGTGGTCAAAAAACCTTAACAATTGCTCCAGAATGTAATGAAGAGTTAAGATTTAAAATTGGAAAGTCAATTAGAGATAAGGCTTATTTTAATTTTGTAGAATTAGCTAAAGAAATAGGTTTTCCTAAAATTAAAGCTTACTTCATGATAGGAATTCCAGAACAAACAGATAAAGATATTAAAGAAATGATAATTTTAATTAAAGAATTAAAGAAAAGGTTCAATAATCTTTACATTTCAATTAATCCATTTGTTCCAAAACCTAAGACAGAGCTTGAAAAGCATGAATTTAACATAAAAACCTTGAAAAATCAGGCTAAACTCTTAAAAAAAGAGCTATATAAAGAAAAGATTAATTTTAAGCTTTCTAGCATAAAATCGGCATATAAAGAGTGGGAATTGTCTCATAAATCGTAAATTATTTAAAACCTTGTTTCTAACTAATCGTGATGGAAGTAAAAATTACATTTGATACGGAAAAAGAAACTATTGGAGATTTAAAAAAACTTATAGCTCATCTTCAACAAATAGTTGATCAAAAAGAAAATAGGCAAAGCTATTCACCTGTAAACCAAAATTCTCAAACTATGTTTAAACCAGAAAAAATTGAACAAAATCAACAATTCAATAGACAAAAAACTTCTGGTGGTTGTGAAATTATTCCATTTCAAGATATGAATTCTACAATGGAAAAGATATTTTCAGGGAAAAAATAATTTATTCTTCGTCTTCGTCTGCGCCCCATTGCAATAGTTGTATAATCTTCAGTAATGCGATTATAACTGCTGAAATTACAATCACTGCTATTGCAGTAATCTGATCTAAAGGCAATTGTGAATAGATTAAAATAATCAAAGATAAAACTATAATATTAACAGTCATTCCAGAGGAAATTCCAAATGCAAAAGATTTAGGTAATGCATGTAAGAAATTTAATAACATTAATATTATTCCTTCTAATAAAACTGCAACAACTAAAATAGTTTGAACATTTAAGGCTAATGTTTGGCTATTGTATAGATATCTTAAAAGATCTAAACAAGCGAAAAGCATAACAATGCTGTTTCCAAAAGCAGTATTCCAGCCCAATTCTTCTTGTTTATATTTACCAAAATAATATGTCATTAAAAACATAGAGATTGCTACAGGAACAATTATCCAAAGCATTTCAGGTTTATTAATTGGCGCCTTAATTATTTCAAAGACTCTTTCAAAAACCTGTTCTAGTAAGGTCATATTATTTGTACTCCATACATTATTATAGCTGCAATTATTGGTATAAATAAGTTGTCATCAACAGTTTTTCCAAATAATTTTAATTCAACAGCTTCAAAAATCATTGCAACTAATGTTCCTGAAAAAGCCATGGCTGCACTTACAAAAATCATTGCTGCGAAAAAACCAGTAATTAAACCTGACAAACTCCCTTCTAAAGTTTTGTTCTTAATTTTTCTTTTGCCTAAACTACTGCCAACTAAAGTTGCAAACGAATCTCCAACAGCTAAAACCATTATAGAAGCAAAAGCAATATCTCTAGGAAACAAACCAAGAACTAAAAAACAACCTAAGACATAAAATATAGCTCCTTCTCCAGGAAACCTAACTTTTTCTCTTTCAAATTTTTTCAAAAACCAATTAATTCCAGGAACTTTCCATTTAGAAGCTAAAACAGCTAAAACTCCACCTATAACTAAAATAATAAATAATTCTAATTCAGTTAATAAATTAAAATAGAATAATAAAACTATTACAATACCTAATCCTAAATGAAATAATTGCCTTTTAAGTTCTTGTTTATCTAGTTTCATTTAACATCTAATTATCTTACTAAATATAAAAATCTTGTTAAATTAGAAAACTATTTAATATAATTAAATATACTTCCTAAGTATGATAGGGGAGATAAAATTCTTAAAAGATTATAAAGAAGTTCAAAAAGTATATGAATTTGTGAAAAAATTCCCTCTTGATTACCCTAATTTTTTTGTTTGGCTTGATAAATGTAAAAAGCAATTAGAGACCGGTGATAAGAAATCATTTTATGCAACTAGTAATGGCCAAATAATTGGAAGTGTTATTTTTCAAACAGAAAGAAGGGAATCTTCTGTTTTGGAAATAAAGAATTTTCGTGTTGCAGAAGAACATAGTAGAAAAGGAGTTGGTTCAGCACTAGAAATAATGGTTTGTTCTTATGCTAAATTTAATAGTTATAATAAAATCCAGATAGATACACACCAAAATAATTTAACAATGATACAATTTTTAATAAAGAAAGGTTATACTATTGAAGCTGAAGAATACCTTTATTTATTAGATAAGCCGGAGGTTATTTTAGTTAAAAAATTATAAAATGGATCATTTAGCAATTTTATCAAAACAAAAAAATCTTTTATCTAAAATTATTTCTGGTAGAAAAACAATAGAATCTAGATGGTATAAATTTAAAAAAACTCCTTATGAAAATATTTCTATAAATGATATTATTTATTTTAAAGAATCTGGCGAACCAGTAACAATAATAGCCCAAGTCAGCAAAGTTTTATTTTTTAAAGATTTACATAACAATAAAATAAACGAAATTTTAAAAAAATATGGTGAGCAAATTTGTGTGCCTTTATCTTATGCTAATGAATTAATTTCAAAGAAATATTGTACCCTTATTTTTTTGGATAATGTGAAACCGATAGTTCCATTTCAAATTGATAAGAGAGGATATGGATTGATGACTGCTTGGATAACAGTAAATAACATTAATTCTATAAGGAAGTAAACCTAAATCTTCAAGAAACTTTTTAAATTGAATAATCTAATAATAAATATCATGAAAAAGAAAAATCAGCAAGAAAAAATTGCAAAAGAAAGAATAGAGTGTTTGTTTGAGTTAGCTGATAAGCATTTTAAAACTAATCCTTCATTATCGAAACGGTATGTAACTTTGGCCAGAAAAATTTCTACAAGAACAAATACTAGAATTCCTGCAAAATTTAAAATTAAATTTTGTAAAGATTGTTCTAATTATTTAGTTCCTGGGATTAATCAAAGAGTAAGAACTAAACAAGGAAAAATAGTCAGGACTTGTTTAATATGCAATAAATCTAAAAGAAAACCATTCAATAGGGCTTCTTAGTCAAAACTTTATATAAAGCCGGCCATTGGCGCCTAACAAAGGTTTTTTCAAGCTTAGCCATATGTCCAAAACCCCTTTTATTGAGCTCACGAGTGACTATTCCCCCTGCATGAGGGTGCCTATACTTTCGTTGATGTGGGCTGTTGAAACCATGCCAATAATGGACCAGTTCATGAGCTATTGTTAAATCAATAATATATTCAGGTATACATTGCTCTTTAAACAAGCCATTAATTGCAATTTCA
The DNA here is from genome assembly GCA_018896675.1 of Nanobdellota archaeon. Classification (GTDB taxonomy): domain Archaea; phylum Nanobdellota; class Nanobdellia; order SCGC-AAA011-G17; family GW2011-AR17; genus JAHIMK01. Next base: position 5,013 of record JAHIMK010000007.1, on the reverse strand, counting down.
GTGCTTATACCTGCTCTTTTTATATGCCCATACTTAGTTTTCCATTTGCCTTTAAAACTAATAATAACATTATTTAACTTATCGACTTCAGGAAACAACATAGACCAAATTTGATTCATACGGGTAATTAACCATTCATTATCTCTCATTAAAGACTTAGAAAGAGAACCCCTATAAAAATATTCTGCTAAAAATCTCCAATAATTAAAGTAGTTAAATCGTCTATGCTTAAATGTTTTTGAGCTTCTTTTAAAACTCCTTCTTTAGTAATTGCATTAATAGAATCAACATAAGTATTTAACCAATCAAAATTATTACATTGATTAGGCCAACATTTAAGAATATATTTAGCAATATACATGCTAGATTGAGAATATAAGGTAAATGAATTAGCTATCTGTTTTTTAATGTTTTCAATATCTTCATCCAAAAAATTTCCATTTTTAGTATTAGTAATATTATATTTTATAACATCTTTCACAAATTTATTGTGTTCCTTTTTACAAGAAGCATATATCTTAATTAAACATTCATTGAGCGAACAATTCCGATTATAACTAGTACTATATTTATTAAGCAGTGCATTACTAACATTTTTAGATAAAACATACTCTAAAATATTTGCTTCAGAAATATTAACTTTTTTTAAAAGTTTACCCACTAAAATTTCAGAATTTTCTCTTTCTTTTTTAATGATGATTTCTCTCTTATAGTTAGCTGGTAATTTAATCTCTTTTAATTCAGGAACGGAAAAATTTAATTTTCCAGTAAAAACCTTTTCTAAAGATTTTTTTAAATCATCAAGTCCAATATCTCCTGTAACAATTAAGACCATATTGCTTGGCACGTAATGTTGTTGGTAGAATTTTTTAATTTCATCTACATTTAAGTTAAGGATAGTGTTTTCATAACCAACTATTGGTCTAGAATAGGGATGTCCCTCATATAATATTTTAAAAAACTCATCATATATTAAACAGACATCTTTTCTAATTCTCATTTCATCTAAAACAATTTCTTTTTCTTTAGTAATATCTTCTGCAGTAAACATAGATCTTAATAATATATCTTCAGTAAATTCTAAAGATTGTTCAAAATTTTCTTTTAAAATTCTCATACCTAATTCTACTTTTTTAAAAGACGTATGGCAAAAAAAATCTGAACTTAAGCATAGTCTTTCATTATAAATCTCTTCCCTGTTTTTTCTTCTATAGGTTCCCTTAAATAAGATATGTTCAGCCAAATGTGCTAATCCAGCCTGATTAGCATTTTCATATAAAGATCCTGCATTAATTCCATAAATTAAGCTGATATCATTAGTAGGCATATGGCAATGTAAAACATTTAATCCATTTTCTAAAGAGATGCTATTAACTTTAAAGGCCATAAAAAGCTAATAATCACTCAAGATTTAAAAATATTATCTAAAAAAATGAAAAAAGTTAGTTCTTTTTGAACTTAGCAATGTCATCAATCAAGTCAACATGCCCTAAAAATAAAGTTCTGCAACAGTATCTTTTCAATCCTAAGCTGTCAAGAACTTCTTTTGCATTCTCGCCTTTCTTTACCCTTTCTTGAAAATCTTCCCAAAGATGGGCTACTGGTTTTCCGCATGAAAAACATCTTATTGGTATTATCATTATGACTTTTCAAAATTTTAGTTTGTTTATAAATGTTTCTAAGGAAATTTAGTAGTTACTTAAAAGTAACGAAAGATTTATAAATGTATAATAAACAACAAAAACAATATGAAAATCCTGACTATAGATATAACTGGCAAATGCAATCTTGAATGCAGGTTCTGCTATCAAACTTCAATAGGAGAGCTTTCAACAGAGCAGGTTATGCAGCATATTAATGCTAATCCTGATTTTAATTCTGTGGAGATTGGAGGCGGCGAGCCATTTATGCACCCTGAATTGTTTGAAATATTAAGAAAAATAAATGATTCAGGAAAAACTATTAATGTTTCTACAAATGCAACTTGTGTTTCAAATGAGTTTTTAAATTTGGAATCTATAATTAGGGAGAAAATAACTTTGCAGGTTAGCCTGCAGGCAGGAAACTCTGAATCATATGAGCATGTAACTGGAAGTAATTTTTTTGATTTGGTTTTGGGAAACATTGGAAGATTAAAAGAGAAATATCAGACAGTTATTTCTTCATCAATTTATGCAGATAATTTCGATACTGTCCGGGAAATCCTTAGTTTGGCATATGGTTTTAATGTTCCTGCTAGAATTAATCTTGTTTTTCCAAAAGGCAGAGGAAAGGATGTAAAGCTTTTGGATGGCAGGCAAGTGGATAGTTTGAGAGGATTGCTATTGGCTGAAAGCCTTCAGCATCCAGGATTGGTTGAATCTCCGTTAATCCATTCAGCTAATTGTCAAGTTTTAGATCAAGCTTATGGTATTAAGAAAGTTAAAAAATGCATTGCTGACGACGGCTTCAAAAAGTATATAAGTCCCTTGAATAAGGTTGGCAAATGCGAGTTTTTAGGAGGCAAAAATGATTAAGGAAAATAAAAGGGAAGGAATTGAGATGCAAACTAAATTAAGTCCTTTGGAGTTAAGGGTAAATAGCAATGATTATTATGTCCATCCGGGTCTTGCAGAAGATTTTGAGGATTTGAAGACTGTCATATTGAATATTGATGATTTCGGCAATGAGATGGGTGCAAGGAATTATCTTTTTTCTGGACCTCCGGGAACTGGAAAAACATTGGGGGCAATGGTTTTGGCTTCTGAACTTGAAGTTCCATTTTATGATATAACTGCCTTTGTGAAAAGCGGTCAGACTGAAGTTGTATTTCAGGAGTTAAGGAAATGTTTGCTAAGAGACAAGAAGCTGATAGCTTTCATTGACGAGATTGACGGCATGTCTTCAAGGGGCGAGATAGTTGACCCAATGCAGTATCAGGCATTTACGCAATTCTTGTCACAGCTTGACGGTGTTGATGATAATAACGGCATTTTTCTTTTGATGACTTCAAACAGGCCGAACGGCTTGGACGAGGCATTGCGTTCCAGGATAGCAGAAGAGATTGAGTTCATGCCACCTGACAAGGATGGAAGGTATAAGATTTTACAAATACATGTTGATAATAAGGAGCATAATTTCAAGGTTAATGACAAAGATTTGGAGGAATTGGCCAAAGTCACTTTTGGCTATGTCGGCAGGGACTTGAAGCAGGTCCTTAACAGGGCTTTTACCAAGGCAAAAAGGGATAATCGTACTGATGTTGAGTATAAGGATTTGGAATATGGGCTGAAGAAAACAAAGCCGTCTGCAATAAGGGACATGCCTTTTGTTGAGCCTGCGATTAAGTTTGAAGGTTTAGCAGGGTATGAAATTCATAAGGCATTGTTGAAGTCAATAGTTGAAAGAAGCAATGGCTCTGTAATATTATCTTATGGTCCCAAAGGCTGCGGCAAGACTGCTTTTGCAGAAGCCTTGGCTGGAGAGTATGGTTATAACTTCATATTGCTCAAAGGCTCTGAGCTTGAAAGCAAGTGGGTTGGAGATTCTAAAGACAGGGTTGAAAAAGTGTTAAAGAGAGCCAAGCAATTATCTCCTTGCATTCTTTGCTTTGATGAGATAAGCTCTTTTGTCGAACGGCAGGGTGTATTGAGCCACAAGGACAGCCAGACTGGCTACTTGCAGTCTGTATTGAACAGGCCGCCTGAGGGAGTTTACATTATCGGAACTGACAATAATCCTAATTTTTTGAAAGGTCCTTTTGTTGACAGGTTTGTGCACAAGATTTACTTTCCAATGCCTTCTGAATTAGAACAGAAAGCTCTTTGGGAATTGTATGCACCTGATGCTGTTTCAGATGAATTAGTGGAAGCTAATCCTAATTTGTCATGCAGGGACATTTTTCATGCCTGCAAACAGGCTAGGGATTTTGGCCAGGAATTAAGGACAGATGTTCTTGCAAAGCTGGTTAAAGGTATCAGCAATGATGTTTCAGATTATGAGAATATTGTCAGGCATATAGGCGACAGTGTTGAAAATTACAGAAGAATAAGGGGCTTGTTGGAAGAATGAGCATTGATGTCAAACCTTGGACAGAGAATGATAAAATTTTAAGCTTGAAGCAGAATGACTGGATTTTGAAATATAATCAGGCTGAAAAGATAATGGCGTCCATGGCAGATTATTATAATGCAGCTGATTCTGATGCCCTGCAGAGCATACAGCAGGATTTCAAGGATTCAACGGTAATGACAAGCACAAGAATACTTTACAGTGCGAATAGCCTTGATGCGAAAATCGTGCATTATTTCGGAAGTGAGGTTGCAAGTCCAAGTGAGGTTGCAAGTCCTATTGTATCTTCTGTTGTAATCCCTGATTATTCCACCTCAACAACGCTGGAAAACTGCCTGAATGATGATTTTGGTCTTGGCTTTCTGCAGGCATTGTTCTTGACAAATGATGGCAAGGAGAAGATTGCTGAAAATCTTAGGAAGATTGGCAATAAAAACAAGATGAAAATTTGGATTCTTTCACAGGAAAGCAGGAGAAATAATCAAGAGAGGGCGGTCTCGCTTCACTATTATAGTGGTGAATTCCATATCGACTGCTACGGCCTCTACGACGGCGGCCGTTCTCGCTCAGTGGCTGCGAGCGCAGCGAGCCTCGAGGCGCGGAGCGCAAAAAGTAAACAGAAAAATTCAAACTTGCCTTTCAATCTGGAGTCAAGCATTGACAAGAAAAACAAATCTGTCTGCTTCAGCAACATGCAGGCAATAGGCAATTTTAATAAATACACTGCAATGTTCTGCTTTCACGAAAAAAGGTATGTAATCTCTTCAATATTCGACATTGGCGAAGTTCCAAATATTAATGAAAGAATAGCTAATGTTCTGAGCAAGGAAAAAAGCACAGCCAAAAAGCTTGAGGAAGTTGCCAATTTCCTTAATCCTGTTTGTGCGCACTTAGCGCTTTATGCAAATGGAAAACAATTGGATGATGTCGAGTATTTTGAAGACATGGAGATAAAAAAATGAG